>CBQWHS010000170.1:0-7617 GCA_967728665.1 uncultured Chryseosolibacter sp.
ACGATCCCAGTGTTGTAGGCTACGGGGGGGATATGGGTTGGGTCGGTCGTGGCCGGATGGTTCCCGAATTTGAAGCAATGGCTTTCAAATTAAAACCAAACGAAATTTCAATGCCTTTTGAATCTGATTTTGGATTTCACGTAATGCAATTACTCGAGCGTAGAGGAAATGAATATCATGCGAGACATGTGTTGATTTCACCCAAACCGTCGGCTGATGATTTGAAGCGTGCTTCCAGGTTTCTGGACAGCCTTCGTAATTTGATTATTGTTGATACGATTAAATTTGAAAAAGCAGCAAAGGGATATTCTGATGACAACGAAACGAAAGGCAATGGAGGATTCTTCACAGATCAGGATGGCGGACAAAATATTCCAATCGATGAACTTGACCCAGTGGTATTCTTCAAGGTCGACTCCATGAAAATCGGAGATATCTCCCATCCAATCGTTTACCGCACCAATGATTCAAAAGATGCCGTGCGAATTCTTTATTATAAATCCAGAATTCCTCCACATCAAGCCTCACTGCAAGAGGACTATCATCGCATTCAAACGGCAACGTTGAATGAAAAGAAAGATAGAATTCTACAAAAGTGGTTTTTGAAAGCGAGACAGGATGTCTTTATTAACATCGACTCGAACTACGATTACTGCGGAATATTGAATGAGTAACTAAGCCAGACGTTTAGCTACTTCATCCCAATTCACCACGTTCCACCAATTTGCTACGTATTCGTTTCGCTTGTTCTGATATTTCAGATAATAGGCATGTTCCCATACATCGATTGCCAGCAGCGGAGTACCTTTGATGTCGGTTACAACATCCATCAGTGGGTTGTCTTGGTTTGGCGTTGATCCGATTTTCAATTTTCCATTATCGTTCACAAGCCACGCCCAACCAGACCCAAATCGTGTCATCGCAGCCTGTGTAAATTGTTCTTTGAATTTATCGAACGATCCAAAGCTACTGTTGATCGCGTCACTTATTTTTCCTTGCGCTGCATTTCCAGAAGCTGGAGTTGCACGCATTACTTGCCAAAAGAAATTGTGATTCCATACCCCACCACCGTTGTTCCTCGCTTTCGCGGATAATTTTGAAATGCCTGAGAAGAAATCTTTTTCAGTAGCTGCCGAAATATTTTCTGCAGCAATAGCTTCATTGACATTCTTTACATACGCAGCATGGTGCTTCGTGTAATGGATCTCCATTGTTTGTGCATCGATGTACGGCTCAAGTGCGTTGTACGCATAGGGCAATGCCACCTGTGAAAATTGCAAGGCCGGAGCACCGAAACTATTGTGATTTGTTTTTGAGAATGCTTTTGCTGTAGCAGAAAAAAGAGGCGAAGCAATAGATGTAACAACCGCGGTCTTCAATGATTGTTGAATAAAAGCTCTTCTGTTTGATTTCATAACGATGATGTTTTAAATACTGGTCTGCAGCTTTTGATGGAGCTATGGCTAAATTAGACAAAAAACTTTAGCTTGCAGGACTCATTAATCCAATTTTCGATATGAAAGAAATTTTGTATGACGAAATACCATCACTCGACCTTGGAAATTTCACAAGCGGGGATAAAGAGAAAAAACAAAAATTTGTAACTGACCTCGGCACCGCCTATAACAACATCGGTTTTGTTGCAATCAAGAACCATTTATTAACAGATGGTTTACAACAGCGACTGTACGCTGCTATCAAGAAATTCTTTGCGCTGCCTGATGAAGTGAAGCAAAAGTATGAACGTAGCGATCTTGCCGGTCAACGCGGATATATTGGAAAGGGAAAAGAGCACGCGAAAGGTAGAAACACGGGAGATCTGAAGGAGTTTTTTCATGTCGGTCAGGAGTTGAGCCAAAATGATCTACTGAAAGAAGGTTATCCCGCCAATGTGTGGCCAACAGAAGTTTCCGAGTTAAAAGAAGTAGCGGTCGAAGTCTATCGCGCACTTGAAAAAACCGGTACACAGATGCTTCGCGCGATTGCGTTGTATTTGAACTTGCAGGAAAATTATTTTGATGAAAAAATAAAAAATGGAAATAGCATCCTGAGGCCTATCCATTATTATCCTATTGAAAATCCTGATGCTGTCCCAGCCGATGCGGTTCGCGCAGCGGAGCACGGTGATATTAATTTGATTACCCTCCTGATGGGCGCAAGTGCAGACGGTTTACAAGTGTTAAGACGCGATGGCAAATGGATTCCAATCACCGCGCTTCCGGAGCAACTTGTCGTGAACGTTGGTGATATGCTGGAGCGATTGACTAACAAAAAATTAAAGTCTACTATACACCGGGTAGTGAATCCGCCCCGAGCCCTTATGAATACACCGAGATATTCTATTCCGTTCTTCATGCATCCGAGATCTGAAATGAACCTGGCTGCATTGCCAAACTGTGTCGATGCTGAAAATCCAAAACGTTGGGACGATATCACAGCGGGAGAATTCCTGGATCAGCGCCTGGCTGAAATCGGTTTGAAGAAAAAATAGTGTTTACAAGATTTACCGATCTTGGTTAAACGCGTCAGATATTACATTTTCCTTCGGGATGTCTTCCTCCTGGCATTGTCCACGTTCGGTGGCCCGCAGGCGCACCTTGCGCATTTTCACAAAGTACTTGTCAACAAACGAAAATATCTGTCTGAAGATGATTTGATGGAAATCAATTCACTTTGTCAAATACTGCCAGGTCCTGCGTCAACACAAACGCTCACCGCGATCGGATTCAAAATTGGGGGACCGACACTTGCGTATCTAACACTACTGGTTTGGATCACACCTGCCGTTGCGCTGATGACAACTGCTGCAATTTTTCTGTCGCATATAGATCAAAGTGTCTTACACGAAATTACACGATATATACGACCGATGGCTGTAGGCTTCGTAAGCTACGGAGCTTACATGATTAGCTTAAAAACAGTAAACACAAAAACTGGTATAGCACTCATGATGCTCTCCGCTATCACTTCGTACCTGATTCAAACACCTTTTGTTTTTCCGATCATATTGATCTGTGCTGGTTTAGTAACTGCACTGAAATTTGATCGGCAACCGATGGAAAAAAAGCAAAAGTTGAAAGTTGATTGGGCAAATTTCTTTTTGTGGGGAGGCGTACTTATTGTCGCGGCCATTTTAGGAGGCGTCACAAAACAAATTCCGGAGGCGCTGCCGATCCGTTTGTTTGAAAATTTTTACCGTAACGGAAGCCTCGTGTTTGGTGGTGGTCAGGTGTTAACTCCTCTCCTTTATACTGAGTTTGTACAGTATGCGCCAAAACGCTATTTAACTTCGGAAGAGTTTCTTTCCGGTTATGCAATTGTACAAGCGTTACCCGGGCCGGTGTTTTCATTCAGTTCATTCATCGGTGCATTGTCAATGCGTGAGTATGGACTTGGTGGAGAAATCGCCGGAGCTATAATGAGTGCACTTGGAATATTTTTACCGGGAACATTTTTGATCTTCTTTCTGATTCGATTTTGGGATGGGCTAAAAAAATATCGTGCAGTACGCGCATCTCTCGAAGGCATTACTGCCGCGAGTGCCGGACTTGTGGCAAGTGCTGCGATTTTACTTTTTCAACCGCTGGAAAATACCGTGTTGAATTTTGGCGTCACTATTGCAACATTCTGTTTGTTAGTGTTCACAAAAATTCCTTCCCCATTAATTATCGTGGGCGGATTGCTGCTCGGGTTTTTAGTTAAGAGCAGAGCTTAGATGTATTTGCTGCAGTCGCGCGCGCTGGAGATATGAGGTTTAAATTAGAATTTATATTCCTCTGCGCTTGCTCCTTATTCCGCGGTTAAAATGTATTTGCATTCTTTGCGCTCTTTGTATTTCCCTTTGCGGTTAAATTTTTGCCACGAGAACGGAGGGCCCAATAACTAAATTCAAAATAATGAGCTTGATACTTGAGTCAGATCCGATCTCATCTGTCCATTTCATTTGCAAAGATCAGGAAAAAGATGGTAGTCAAGCTGAGGCTTGAACAAGTGACCAAGGATTCGAATTTAGTAATTTTGTAGAGTATTACTCTGCGCTATCGCCTTTATTCTCCGCGGTTAAAAATGTATTTGTATTCTTTGTGCTCTTTGTATTTCCCTTTGCGGTAAAGACATTTTTTACAAGCAGTCACGTGGTGCTTGAAGAAGATACGAGATTGGAATTAGAGATTCGCGAAAGCGATTCACTTATTTTCTTCCACCGTAAAACAACGTAAAGAAGAACGTTGGGTAGAGTGCGTAATTAGGAGCGGTTGGTACCATCACAACTTTGCCAGCGTAAGCATCAAGTAAAAATCCAGCTTCGAATCCTGTAACCTGGCTCTTAATGGTTCCAAGTTCAAAGTTCAGTGCAGCCTTCATATTCGCTCCTGGCTTTATTTTAGATTCTCCTAAACCTTCGAAAAGACGACCGGGACCATAAATGTCGGCAGGACTAATACTGGGATTGTATTGTTCGCGAATAGTCACATATCCTCCGGCATCGGCAGGGCGTTCTATGTAATAAGGAGCTATGATTCCAAGAGTCGGACCAATGGCCGTGACAACTTTAATTTCAACTCCCTGCTGAGGTGCTTTCTTAAACAGAATCAAATCGCGACCGTATTGAAAACGCAAGGCATACAGGTAATTGCTTTTTCCATAAATAAAATAGTTGCCTGTGCTACGAGAATTCTGTCTTGATTCCTGAGGATGTTTTACGTTCATGATCTCAAGACCAAACGTCTCGAGCAATCTATCATTGAGCTTACGTGCCTTTTTGAAAACAAATCCACCGATGAGGCCACCGTATGTATTTTTATTAATACCCCAGGTAAACTCACTTTGGTAATCATAACTATCCTGAGTCTGTGCGGCAACCTGGATGGCTGCGGTGCAGAACATTACCAAAAAAGCGAGATTTTTCATGAGACCCTTCATCCTAAGTCGAGGAGAGTTACTGGACTAAATTTAAACGTTAATTCGATAACGTAAAATACAAGGTAAAAAGTTATTCCTCAGCCGACTTTTTCCTTTGTAAACAATCAAATTTCAATGATTTTAATCAATTTTCAACCGCAGCCTTTATGGCGTTATAATCAATTTCAAAGTGAGAAAGGTTTAATACCGCCTTTCCATCTTCAATCAACAATATTTGAGGAGATTCATGGTCAATCTGAAATTGTTCGCTAATCGCGTTTGAAATTTCACGAAATGACAATAGATCTAAGAAATAGGGTTTAATCACATTCATTTCTTCTTTCTTCCAGTTGCGTTCCAGCCTATCCAGCGCTGTTCGGGAAATATTACAGCGGAAACTATGTTTAAATATTAACACCGGATGTTGTTTCGATTCATTCTTAATTTCCTCAACCTGCTCCAGCGACTTCAATTCAATCCAATCCATAAACATATTAATCATACCATAAACCGGCTTCGCCACCATCATATCGTGGCTTTCGTTGCTTGGCCTTGAGGTGCGCCGGCTGAGTATCGTTCTTTTTAAATAAACGCGCCCACCATAGCTTAAAGTTCGTGAGCATGTCTTTTTCATCGGCAACATTATTCTTGTTCGTCTTCACAAACTGTGCATCCGGATGCAGTCCGCGCTTCCCGAAAAGATCAAACTTTTTCATTTTGATGTTCCCTTGAAAATCACTGGCACGGGCAAACGCCTTTCCTGCTTCACGCACTTTCAAAGATTCGACTGAACTCGATTTGTTTTTTACGTAGTGATATTGTCTCGCTCCCCGAGTGGCAACGCTGGCTTTCATCGATGTCTTGGTAGCAACTAGACCAGGAAGTGAGCCTTCCGGCGCATTCTTTCTTCGTGCGTAGTCACGTTGCCTTACCTTGATCTGAAGGCCATCTGTTTCATCCGCAGTTTTTGCTTTTCGAACTTTTATAGAAGCTTCATTTGAATTTGGGTTCTTGATATACTTTTTCTGCTTCATCATACCAGTGAATTCTTCACCCTGGTCGTTGAAAACTTTTTGTCCTGCTTTGATATTGCCGGAGTAAGAGCCAGCCTTTGCAGCACCCGGGGAAGGAGTTCGTACAGCAATCGGCCTTTCGCTATTATTCCAAAGTTTACCGCTCACGCTTCCACCACCCTTGAGTGGTTTGTGTGCTTTGATGTTTCCGGTGTATTCTTCACCCTGATCACGAAAAATTTTTCCAACCCGAAGATTGCCCTGATATTTATCTATGCCTCTTGCGCCAATTCCAGGGCTTCGTCCGGCAACTGCGCGTTGATTATTATTCCAAAGCTTGCCGCTGATACTACCACCACCTTTCAGAGGTTTCCTCGCTTTTAAATTTCCGGTGTATTCCTCACCTTGATCAGTAAATGCTCTTCCACTGGATTTCAGATCTCCGCGGTAGCGCGATTGTGCGATCGCTGCAAGTGATGGAAACCTTCTTTGTATAGGTTGTTGTCCATTGTTCCAACCTTTTCGGCTTATACTGCCTCCACCTTTCACTGGCTTAGAGCCCTTGATATTACCCGTGTATTCTTCACCTTGATTCCTAAAAGTCCTTCCGCCAAACCGAATGTTACCTTGATATTTATCCACGCCTCGCGCACCGATACCAGGACTTCGTCCGACAACGGATCGTTGATTATTATTCCAAAGCTTACCACTAACACTTCCACCTCCCTTGGGAGGTCTACGAGCTTTAATGCTTCCGGTAAATGTTTCGCCCTGATTTTGAAATGCTTTTCCTCCAAAGCGTATGTTACCTTGATATTTATCCACTCCACGGGCTCCGATTCCCGGACTTCGCCCAACAACAGATCGTTGATTATTATTCCAAAGTTTGCCACTAACAGTTCCGCCTCCTTTGGCTGGTCTGCGTGCTTTGATGCTTCCGGTAAATGTTTCGCCTTGACTTCGAAACGCTCTTCCACCAAAGCGAATGTTACCTTGATATTTGTCAACTCCGCGTGCTCCGATTCCTGGACTTCTTCCAGCAACAGCCCTTCGGTTATTGTTCCAAAGTTTGCCACTAAGTGAACCACCACCTTTCAATGGTCTTCGTGTTTTCACTGTTCCTGTAAAACCCTCGCCTTGATCACGCATGCCAACGCGTCTTTTTTCCGGGGTAACTATTGGCCGACCTTCTGTTCCTTTTTTACTGGTAAAATTTCTTCGGATTCGTCTGTTAGTGATATCGCCATTCCATGCTTTTCCAGATTGTGATCTTGAAATATATCCTCCACCTGCCGGACCTTTGTATGGTTTTTCGCCAGTCCGTTTTGCAGCGGGTCTGTACTGAGCAGTTGGATTAATTAACGTTGGTTTTTGAGTGTGATAATTCTTAGTGCGAAGAGGTTTGCCCGCCAAGTCCGTTGTAACGGCTTTCTCCCTTCTCCTTTTTGGTCGCGGAAAATGTGTCCATGCTCTTCCGCCACTTCCTGAGATGAATGGACGCGACGATGACGATGCCGCAGAACTACCTCTGCGCGGCCGACTTCCCGGCGTGCTTTGAAGTCTTTTTAATCGCGAAAGCTGAGCGCTGTTTGAAACTGGTTTATTGACATTTCTCGGTTGACTCGCCGGATTGGATACGTAATCATTTGATTGACCACCGATGAGCTTGCTTCTTCTTCCCGCTTTTTGCGGATTGCGAACAACA
>CBQWHS010000171.1:0-7583 GCA_967728665.1 uncultured Chryseosolibacter sp.
CATGTTCTACAAGCGATCACCTTTAAAAGCCGGATAAGACCGATGATGGTACTTATTTATCATTTAATCGCCACTCTTGCTAAAATTGATGTCAAAATACAGTCATTTTTAGATAAAAAAGAGCAAACGTTTGCAACATTTTAGACCCAATTTGCAAGCGCTTAAACCACCATCGCCATGCGAATTCTAACATTTATTCTTCTCATCTCTTGTATCTTTTTCACATCATGCAGCAAGCGTTCAAAAAGCTTACGCGATGATTCCGGAAAATTGGAGATACTCTTTTTAGGACATGATAGTGAGCATCACAACTCCGCGATCTATCTGCCTTTACTTGCGGGTCAACTTTCCAAAGAAGGAATTGTCTTCACTTACACAAGCGATCCGGCTGATCTCAACACCGAAAATTTGAATAAGTATGATGGGCTGATGATTTATGCCAATCACGAATCAATCACACCTGAACAAGAAACTGCATTGTTAGACTTTGTAAATAAGGGCAAAGGTTTTATTCCCATCCATTGTGCCAGTTTCTGTTTTCAGAATTCACCAAAGTACATCGATCTCGTTGGTGGCCAGTTCCTGAAACACAAGACTGATACATTCACTGCTTCGATCATCAAAAAAGATCATCCGATTACTAAATCATTGAAAGAGTTTTCTACTTGGGATGAGACTTACGAACATAGTAAACTCGCGAAGGACATTACGGTATTAATGGAACGCGTTGAAGGCGATCATCATGAACCGTGGACGTGGGTAAAAGAATATGGAAAAGGCCGGGTGTTCTACACAGCTTATGGTCACGATGAACGCACGTGGAACAATCCTGGATTCCATGAACTCGTGAAGGAAGGAATATTGTGGGCCGTAGGCGATGAAGCAAAACAAAAGTGGGAGCAATTCAGAAAACAAATTCCAACACTGGTCTATCATGATGAAAATGGAATTCCGAATTATGAAAAAAGAACGCCTTCGCCCCGATACCAGGAGCCATTGTCGCCGGAAGAATCTGCAAAGTTGATTCAAGTGCCTGTGGGATTTGATCTTGAACTGTTTGCTTCGGAACCAGACATTATCAATCCAATCGCGATGGACTGGGATGAGAAGGGAAGATTATGGGTGATTGAGACTGTTGATTATCCGAACAATGTGCTTGAAGATAAAAGCGTTGGTGATGATCGCATTAAGATTTGTGAGGACACCGATGGTGACGGGAAGGCTGATAAGTTCACCGTTTTCGCTGACAAGTTGAATATTCCTACAAGTTTAGTCTTCAGCAACGGAGGTATTATTATTTCACAAGCACCACACTTCTTATTCTTGAAAGATACTGATGGCGATGACAAAGCGGATGTGAAAAAAATACTCATCGATGGCTGGGGCACCTTTGATACACATGCTGGACCATCTAATTTGAAATACGGATATGATAATCAGATTTGGGGTGTCGTTGGTTATTCCGGATTTGAGGGAACGATCGCTGGTGAGAACAGGAAATTTGGCCAGGGCGTTTATCACTTCAAACCTGATGTTTCCACGTTCGAATTTCTGACCAGTACTAGCAACAATACCTGGGGATTGGGCTTGACAGAAAACAATGATGTGTTTGCTTCCACTGCAAACAATACACATAGTGTGTTCATGGGGATTCCAAACAAAGCCATTAAAGGCATCGAAGGAATACAATTAACCGGCAGCTCAAAAATAGATGGGCACTATGCGATGCATTCCATCACAGATAAAGTTCGACAGGTTGACGTGTTCGGAGGTTTCACTGCTGCAGCCGGACATAACTTCTATACCGCACGAAACTATCCTAATGAATTCTGGAACAAGATTGCTTTCGTCTGCGAGCCCACAGGCCATCTCGTGCATATGGCACGTATTGAAAAAAAGGGTGCTGGCTTTATTGAGAAAGACGGCTGGAATTTATTTGCAGGTGCTGATGAATGGGTAGCACCAGTCGAAGCTAAAGTGGGACCGGACGGAGCAGTGTGGGTGCTGGATTGGTACAACTTCATTATCCAACATAATCCAACACCAACGCCTGAACGTGGAGGATATTCCGCAACGACGGGAAAGGGAAATGCTTATGAAAATCCTTTGCGGGATAAATCACATGGCCGCATTTGGAGAGTGGTGAGCAGAGAAGCAAAAGAATACAAACCGATTTCACTGGATAAAGACGATGCCGACGAACTCGTAAAAACATTAAGCAACGACAACCTGTTATGGAGGATGACTGCTCAACGGTTATTGGTAGAGCGTGGAAATCAGGATGTGCTCCCGGATTTGTATGATCTTGTAAACAATAAGACAACAAATGAAGCAGGAGAAAATTATGCAGCCATTCATGCACTCTGGACTATCGATGGATTAGGCGCGATCAGTAAAGACGATAAAGCTGAAGGTGTTGTCACCAGCGCTGTGAGTCATCCGTCGGCAGCGGTTCGAAAAGCTGCGATCCAAATACTTTCCAAATCACATTGGACGGAAGAGGCATTGATGAAGTTAAACGTGTTGTATGATAAAGATCCTAACACGCGGCTTGCCGCCATTGTCTCGGCTGTCGAAATTGCACCCTCACAAACTCTTGGTCAGGCGCTTTATAAAATTAGTTTAGAAGATAGCGTGAAGAATGACGAGTGGTTATCAAAGGCCGTGTATGCCGCAGCGAATCAACATCGCAAGGGATTTAAGGATGCATTTCTCGCCGCAAATCCAAATTATAATATCAACAAAGCCAGTGCTAACAACCGATACGCTGCGGATTACGATGATGCTTCCTGGAAACAAATGAACTTACCACAATACATTGAAGCTGCAGGTCTGAATATCGATGGTATGATCTGGTTCAGAAAAGTTATTGACGTGCCGGGCAATGCCGCAGGTAAGAAGGCCACGCTTTCACTGGGTCCGATCGATGACTCTGATATCACGTATATCAATGGTGTACGTGTTGGGGGTGTCGAGAAGAAATACAATGAAAAAAGAGTGTATGAAATCGCAGCTGGCGTGTTGAAGGCGGGAAAAAATATAATCACCATTAGACTGGAAGACACTGGAGGCGGAGGTGGAATTTATGGTAAGCCTGAAGATATGTTTCTGCAAATGGCTGGAAAGAAAATTTCCTTAACGGGAAGTTGGAAATATGAAGTCGAGAAGGAATATGGACGAAATCAAAGCTTGTTCACGGATACTTCTATTGGTGAAGTTTTCATGAACAACCAGAGCTTTGCAGAGAGTTCGGAAACCACCACAACACCAAGTGGACCAGCTACAGTTATCAGAATCAAGGTTATTAAAAATCAGATGAAATATGATTTGAAAACCTTTAGCGTAGAAGCTGGTAAACCTGTCGAAATCATTTTTGAAAATCCTGACTTCATGCAACATAATTTGGTCATCACACAGATAGACGGCATGCAAACCGTTGGAAAAGCTGCAGACAAACTTGCGGCTGATCCAAAAGGAGCGGAAAAGAATTATGTCCCTGAAATCCCAGAAGTACTCTTCTCTACAAAGTTGATTAACCCACAAGAGACAGTGACGCTTAAGTTCATAGCGCCCAAAAAAGAAGGCGATTATCCATACGTGTGCACTTTCCCCGGGCATTGGTCGCTCATGAATGGAACAATGAAGGTCGTATCAGCGAAAGCGTTATAAAGAATTTAACGAACTAACTGATGAGCGTAAATGCAAAGTTTGGCGTAAGCACCTGGCTGTGGACATCTCCCTTCACAACTGAAACCGTTGAACTGTTTCCCAAAATAAAATCGATGGGATATGATGCCGTTGAAATCCCGGTGGAGTATCCTGAAAAGATCGATGCAAAGAAAGTGAAGCTAGCCCTTCAGACAAACGGATTGGAAGCCATTGTCTGTGGTGCCTTCGGTCCGTCACGAGACTTGACAAATGACGACCGTGCTGTTCATGATAATTGTTTTCAATATATTATTCAGTGTCTCGATCTGTGCAACGCGTGGGATGCAAAGTTCTTCGCAGGCCCTATGTATTCCGCTGTTGGCAAGGCGAGAATGATCCCGCCGGAAAAGCGTAAAGTAGAGTGGGATAGGGCAGTCAGCAATCTGCATCGGGTAAGCAAGCTCGCGTATGAAAGAAATCTTGAGATCGCATTGGAACCGTTGAATCGTTTTGAATCGGACTTGATCAACACTGCAGAAGATGTTTTACGTTTGATCACCGACATTAATCACGTGTCTGCAAAAGTTTTGCTGGATGGTTTTCACATGGCTCTGGAAGAACGAAATATTGAACAAGCAATCACATCTGTTGGCGACAAATTAATCCACATACAAGTATCAGAAAATTATCGCGGCACACCAGGCACGGGGCAAACGCCATGGCATGCCTTCAAACAAGGATTGACGAACATCAACTATAAAGGAGTTGTGTCGATCGAAAGCTTCACACCGGAAATTAAAGAGCTGGCGGGTGCGGTTTGCATTTGGAAAAATCTCGCGCCGACTCAGGATGGATTCGCCCAGGACGGAATTAACTTTTTGAAACAATTACTAAACGATTAATAGCATGAGCAATAGACCAATCAATATCGCCATTGTAGGATTAGGTTTCGGGGCCGAATTCATACCCATCTATAAAAAGTATCCGAACGTAAACCTGGTCGCGGTATGCCAGCGCACAAAGTCTAAAGTGGACGAAATAGCAAACGCATTTGGCATTGAAAAACGATACACGGATTACGATCAGTTATTGAAGGATCCTGATGTTCATGCTGTTCACATCAACACACCGATACCTGACCATGGTATTCAATCCATTAAAGCATTGAAAGCAGGGAAGCATGTTGCGTGCACTGTTCCCATGGCAACTACAGTAGAAGAGTGTGAGGAAATTGTTAAGCTCACCAAAGAGAAAAATCTTACGTACATGATGATGGAGACTGTGGTGTACGCCCGTGAGTTTCTCTTCATGAAGGAATTATATGAAAAAGGAGAGTTAGGCAAAATTCAATTCATCAAAGCGAGTCACCAGCAGGATATGGATGGATGGCCGAACTATTGGCCCGGGCTTCCCCCGATGTATTATGCTACGCATTGTGTTGGACCCGTACTTGGACTGTTGAGAAAAGAAGCAGAGTATGTCTCATGCTTTGGTTCGGGAACGATTCGCGAAGATTTGCAGAAGCATTACAATTCGCCGTATGCGGTTGAAACAACTCACATAAAACTAAAAGACTCTGACGTCAGTGCGCATGTGTACCGATCATTGTTTGATGTAGCGCGTCAGTATCGCGAAAGCTTCGAAGTCTATGGGTCTAAAAAATCTGTAGAGTGGCCACTGATCGAAGGACATCCACTTGTTGTACACACAGCAAAGAAACCGGAACATGAAATCCCGGAGGAAGTACAATGCCCGGACTTCGCTAAACTGTTGCCGGAACCTATACAGCGGTTCACGACAAAAGGTGTTTATGATGCAGACGAACATCAGCACCTTTCATTTACACAAGGCGCGGGCCATGGCGGATCACATCCTCACCTTGTTCATGAATTTATTAGCGCGCTTGCTCAAGGAAGGCAACCTTATCCAAATGCAACGCAATCAGCCAATATCACATGTGTGGGAATACTCGCACATGAATCGGCAAAGCAAGGCGGAAAAGTTATTCCGCTACCCGAGTTTACGTTCTCGAAAAAATAGAGACGCCTATGGCAGTGTTACTTCTTGGCTCATGGAAGTTTTCGAACGGTGTTAAAGAGGACGCACCGATTGGAAATTTGCATCGCCAGGAAGCGCTGTCACTTTCAGGTCTCTATGATCAGCATATACAACATCTTTTTAATTACGGAATGCATGCGTGCAACAACCGTGAATTAGTTACGGAGTGTCTGAAAGAGTTGTTTGCACAGATTCGCAGTCGCAGTTTAATGCTGGGAGTGAACGGCTCAGTGAAGGCCAACCTCTTCAAATACTTTCGCAGACTTCTCGTTCAAAAAATTCTAGCACTGGAGAAATTGCCAGGCGTGTTTGCTAATACATCTGAAAGTCCATTCGAGTTCACTCGTCTCACTGACCATTTATTCATCAGGCAAGTATGTTTTACGATGGAGACAGCGGAGATGAAGCAACCGACTCAAGAACTAACTAATGTCCATCGTGAAGCTGTATTTCTAAATTTCTGCAACGAGTTCAGTTACCACGAGGTGGCGATCATTATGGATTTGGATGTTCGATCAATTTATACAATGATCAATACGTTCATTGCAGTGTTGAGCAAATGAGCCGACTAGTGTCAAAACGATCAACACAAACGAAAGGTGATTATTAAATTTAAACCAAATGAAATTTACCCGCTTGACAACCTTTATTTCTTTTCTCTTCTGCATCGCCTGTATAATCATGGCATTTCAGCAAGGAGAAATCAGAAAGGCAGAAGTAACGATTCGGATTGATCTAACAAAGAAAGTTGGCAAGATGGATCCCGTGTGGGCTTGGTTTGGCTACGATGAGCCAAACTACACTTACATGAAGGACGGACGAAAATTGTTGTCGGAGATTGCGGCATTGAGCCCCGTTCCCGTGAACGTACGCGTGCACAACCTTCTTACGACAGGCGATGGAACACCAGCGCTGAAGTGGGGGTCAACGAATGCTTACACAGAGGATGCGAACGGGAATCCCATTTACGACTGGACAATTGTTGATAGTATTTTCAACACATACCTCACACGTGGCATGCGCCCAATGGTGGAAGTCGGGTTTATGCCGGAAGCGCTTTCCACGAATCCGAAACCGTATCAGCATCAGTGGAAGCCGGGCACCAAATCAGAACTTTTCACAGGCTGGGCCTATCCCCCTAAAGATTACAACAAGTGGGCTGAACTCGTGTATCAATGGGTCAAGCATTGTGTCAACAAGTATGGAAAAGCTGAAGTAGAAAAATGGTATTGGGAGTTGTGGAATGAACCGAACATCGGATACTGGAAAGGCGGACAGGAAGAATACAACAAGCTATATGATTATACAGTCGATGCTGCAAAGCGAGCATTGCCTACCATCAAATTTGGTGGACCACATACAACAGGTCCTTCGTGGAATAAAGCAGAAGCATTTCTTCGAGCGTTTTTAGATCACGTTGTGGGTGGCAAGAATTACGTTACTGGTGAAACAGGTTCGCCTATCGATTTCATTGCGTTTCATGCAAAGGGAGCTCCGACTCTGCAAGGCGACTCTATCGTATTGATGAACTTAGGCACTCAACTCCGCGACATCTCAAAAGGATTTGAGGTTGTTGCATCTTATCCAACATTGAAAAACAAACCGATTGTAATAGGCGAGTCAGACCCTGAAGGATGTGCTGCGTGTTCAATGGAAAATTATCCTGCCAATGCTTATCGTAATGGTACTTTGTACAGTAGCTATACTGCAGCAGCCTTTGCGAGAAAGTATCAGCTGGCAGATCACTTTGGTGTTAATTTTCTTGGAGCGGTAACGTGGGCATTCGAGTTTGAAAATCAACCGTGGTTTAATGGCTATCGTGATCTCGCGACTAATGGAGTTGATAAACCTGTACTGAATGTTTTTAGAATGTTCGG
>CBQWHS010000172.1:0-7498 GCA_967728665.1 uncultured Chryseosolibacter sp.
GACTTCGATTTTGTAGACGCTGCAACAGCTCAAGAGTGGCGAAACCAGGAATTGGAAATTATTCGAAAAGGATCCGAGACCTATGTCTTCAATGAAACCCTGAGTGGCGAAACAAAAACTCTAAAAACCACAAAGATGGCTTTCTATATTCCCCATTTGAAGCAGACTGGCCTTTTGGGCGTTCAAACAGATATCACTGAACTTCAAAGATTAAGGGAAATAGTACAAGAACTGAAGGTGGAAAATAAGTAAACAGGTTGTAAAAATTTTTTTGGTTCAGGCGCACTTTATAATTTGATACAAACATTTTTTGATTCTGTGAAAAACCGAAGCGCATCCCAGCCTCCTTCGCGCCCAACTCCGGATTGCTTCATTCCTCCGAACGGAGTTCGCAGATCACGGAACAGCCAACAATTCACCCAAATGATTCCACTTTTAACTCCTGCGGCTACCCGGTGAGCACGTTTTAAATTCTCCGTCCATATTGTTGCAGACAATCCATAGGTAGTACTGTTCGCGAATCCGAGCACTTCTTCTTCAGTATCAAATGGCATGATCGTTACCACGGGACCAAAAATCTCTTCCTGGTTTGTTCTGCATGCATGAGACAACCCGGTGATGACTGTAGGTTCAACAAAAAAACCATTCGCACATCTTCCCTCAATCCTTATTTGTTTGCCTCCAGCTAAAATTTTACCGCCTTCCTGTTTTGCAAGTTCAATGTAGGAAAGAACTTTATTCATGTGAGCTTCAGAAACCAACGCGCCAATTTTGGTTTCATCATTTATCGGATCACCTACTTTTAACGCAGTTGTTTTTTTTACAAGCTCCTCGACAAATTTTTCATATAAACTTCGTTCAACAAAAATTCGTGAGCCGCAAAGGCAAATTTCTCCTTGATTAGCAAACGAAGATTGAATCGAGCCAGCGATCGCTTTTTCAAAATCGCAATCAGCAAAAATAATGTTGGGATTTTTTCCTCCGAGCTCAAGCGAAAGCTTCTTAAACATAGGGGCAGCAGTCGATGCAATTTTCCGACCTGTTACTGTGCCACCGGTAAATGAAATTGCATTAATTCGTGGATGCTCAATCATCGCTTGTCCCGCTTTTGGACCAAGGCCATGAACAATATTCAAAACTCCTTTTGGCAGTCCAGCTTCTAGGCAAAGTTTACTAAATAGGAAAGCAGTCATTGGTGTCAACTCCGAAGGCTTGGCTACTACAGTACATCCAGAAGCAAGGGCCGGTGCAATTTTCCATGTGAATAAATACAAGGGAAGATTCCACGGTGAAATGCAGGCCGCAACTCCAAGGGGAGATCGCAGCGTATAATTTACAGCCTCACTTCCTGTGATGTGTGCTTCGCTGGCAAAATGGATAATGGCACTGGCAAAAAATCTCATGTTTGCAGATGCTCGAGGAATATCCAGCGATGAGGCAACCTTCACCGGTTTACCATTGTCGATACTCTCCGCCAAAGCAAGCTTATCAAGATCGCGATCAATCAGGTCAGCTATTTTTTGAAGAATGGTTGAGCGTTTTTCAGATGGTGTATTTGACCACGCTTCGAACGCAGTGGTGGCTGCATCGGCAGCAAGATTAACATCGGAGTGATCAGAATCCGGAATGAGGCTATAGACTCTCCCTTCAGCAGGATTAATGTTGTCAAGATAATTACCCGATAAGGGTGCGATCAACTCCCCATTGATATAGTTGAAAATTTTCTCCATTTCTTAAAAAACCCAATGATGTTGTTTTGCCTGATTGTCTTCAGCAGCTACTGGATTCGGTCAACGATGTTCACAAAGTTGAAGACTGGATTCAGTAACAATTTACAAAATATTAACTTTTCATAATGGTGAACTCAACTCGACGATTCTGCTGACGATTTTCCTCGGTTGTGCTCGGCGCAATGGGCTTTGATCCTCCATATCCTTTTCCTGTCATCCTTTTCGGCGGCACCCCTTTTGAAATTAAATATTGTCGTACTGCCTCCACTCGCTTCTCCGACAATTCCAAATTTGCCTGGGGCGTTCCTCGATTATCAGTATGCCCACCCAATTCGATTTCAATTGTAGGATTATCTTTCATAATCTTAACAAGTCGGTTCAACTCCGGATACGATTCTGGTTTTAGATCAGACTTGCTTTGCACGAAAAAAACATTTTTTAACTGGATCGATTGTCCAATGGCGATCGGGACTAACACAAGGTCTTTCTTTAACTCGCCGTATTTTGCAAGGTCTTTTATTTCTAGGTTCTCATTCACTGACAAGAATCCATGAGCAGCCGCATGATATCCATAATGCCTTCCTCCAGGCAGTGCAATTTTATATTCACCAGTCTTCGGATTCACGCGAGCCTCGCCAACTTCTTTTCCAGTTTCAAGATCATCAAAACGAATTACCGCAGGCAATGGTTTTCGTGTTTTAGAATTCAGCACGCGACCAGAAATTAAAATTACAGGTCCCGGCTTTATGGAAGGAGGAATTGCGAACCGGATGATGTCGGTGAGCCCAAGCGTTTTGATGTTGCTCACCATATAGCCATATTCCCCTGAAGCTGGCACAGTGTAATATGCATCAAAGCCGACGGTATTAATCCCGAGTCCAAGATTTACCGGTTCGGTCCACTCCTTCCAATCCTCCGATAATCTTCTCGACATAAAAATATCGACATCACCAAATCCTGGCCTTCCATTCGATCCAAAAAATAAAGTACGACCATCGGCTGAAAGAAACGGTGAATATTCATTGCCTGGGGAATTCAACAAATTACCAGTGTGAATAGGATCGCTCCATTTTCCATTTGATTGCTTGAGGCAGACGTAAATGTCGCGTTCTTTGTTATTCGGATTATGAAACGCGTTTGCCTGAGTTCGCGCTACAAACACAATCGCTTTTCCATCTGATGACAATGAGCCCTCAAGAAATTCGGTTTCGTTTTGCAGTTTGACGCCGATATCTTCCAGGGAACTCCACCCTGTCGCAGTTCGATGCATGAAAGAAAAACCTCCGTTGACATGGAATAATAATGTGTTGTTGTCTGTGCTCACCGCCACCAGGTTGTTGGTGTGATCTGTATTGACAGGCGAGCCAAGATTCTCGGCAACGGACCAGGTAATGCCATCGCTCGTTTTACTTTGCCATATATCTTCCTTGTCCTGTATTCCGCCAACATTTTGCGGACTATGTTTGCGACCAAAATAAAGTATCGTTCCGTCTGCGGAAATCTTGGGACTCACTTCTTCATATTTCGAATTAATTCCAGGTCCGAGATTTTCCTTAACGCCAATTGTCTCCAAACCGTCGAGTAATTTGATTTTAACATCCTGGGATAAAACAAAATCATCGATGCTAATTTTCATTTTACCGCCTGCGATAAAGCCAATGTATTTTCCAAACCATGAAAAATTTTTCATGGAAGCTATGTCTTTTCCATTTACTGAAAATGTTAACGTTCCGTTGTGATGATGAACACGAAGTCGATTCTCCTTTCCCATTGATTGTACCAGAGCGCTCGACTTCCATTCATCGCTGACAAGCATGGATTGATTCGTACTCCAGATCCGGAACATTCCGTTTGAGCTGATTGTAAAACTATTGACTTGCTGTTTTCCATCATGTCCCCAAATAAATCCAAACCCATTGTCGTTCGCGCCTTCGAGTTGAGTGAATGTGGCTTCGAAAGAATATTCTTTTTTCTGATCAATGTACGGTGACACTGAAGTCATCCATCCATCTTCATTTGCCTCTATCCAATATTTAGAGTCCTTCAAATACAACTTGTGCGAACTTACACTGCTTTCAATCCATCCATAGCGGTTACTATCAAAGGGCTCACGAATGAAGATCGGGAGCTGCCCTCTTGCAGAAATGTGAATGGTAAGAGCTAAAGCCAGAAAAAGTTTCATAAGATTTACAACGTTCCCATTCGGCCTCCATCTACCGGCAGGTTAATTCCATTTATATAATTTGCCGCAGGAGTCGCAAGAAAAGCCACAGCGGCAGCAATATCCTCGGGTGCTGAAATTCGTCCAGTCGGAATTTCATTTACCATTTCCTGAATTATTTCATTTGTTGACTTCGAAGATTTTTCAGCCCTCGTTTTAATTATCGACTCAAGTCTTGAAGTCATCGAGGCTCCCGGCAAGACATTGTTCACAGTAATTCCAAAAGGCCCGAGTTCAACGGAGAGCGTTTTTGCCCAATTAGCAACAGCTCCGCGAATTGTATTGGATACTCCGAGGCCCTTTATCGGCATTTTCACCGAAGTAGAAATGATGTTGATAATACGTCCATATTTTTCTTTTTTCATCGAGGGCACCACAGCTTGAACCAGAATTTGATTGCATAACAGATGCGCAGTGAATGCACTCACAAAGTCTTGCAGGTTGGCCTCGATCGCTGGGCCGGCCGACGGACCGCCCGTATTATTTACAAGGATATGAACGGTGCTTGTCTCCATATACCGGCTAACTTCTGTTTTGAGTTTGTCAGGAAATTGAAAATCAGCAACAATGAAATTATGTTGCTGATCGGAGGAGGTTGGCAACTCAAGCAAAACTTCCTTTAGCCTCTGCTCATTTCTGGTAACAAGTGTTACCGAAGCTCCAAGCCCGGCAAGTTCCATGGCAGAGGCCTTGCCAATTCCTTGCGTACTTCCGCAGACCATCGCACGCCTTCCTTGTAAGTTTAGATTCATTACACAACTTTAGGATGTAAATATAGCGGCAAAGTTATTAGTTTTGATTTAGTAAAAGCCACTTCGCCAGAGAGGCGGACGGCATGCGTTTTTCAAGAAACACAAAAAAGTTAGCATTATGGCAATCCGAAGACCTTTCAATCTTAAGCAATGGATTAACGAGAACCGGAATACGTTGAAACCACCGGTGGGTAACAAAAATCTTTATGCCGATGCCGGGGACTATATTGTGATGATTGTCGCTGGACCAAATGCTCGCAAAGACTATCATTTCAACGAGACTGAAGAATTATACTATCAACTCGAAGGTGACATCACCGTAAGAATCCAGGAGGATGGAAAAGCTGTCGATGTTCCAATCAAAGAAGGCGATATGTTTTTGCTTCCTGGAAACGTTCCTCATTCACCAATCAGGCCAGCGAACACTATCGGACTCGTGATCGAATGCAAAAGGGCAACTGCGGAACAAGATGGCTTGATGTGGTTTTGTGAAAACTGCAACAACAAACTCCATGAATACAGGTTCCACCTGGATAATATTGAAAAAGATTTCTTGCCCCGCTTCCGCGATTTTTACGGATCGAAGGAACTTCGAACATGCAAGAAATGTGGAACAGTAATGGAAGCGGATCCAAGATTTGTTTAAATCGCTGATTGATTCATGACATACAGGTCATATTATTCTTCTCCGGTTGGCGAATTGCTTATCGAGGCGAAAGACGATAAAATAACCATCGTCAATTTCTTGAAAACAAATAAGATCGATGTCAATGATTGCCCCATCATTGACCAATGCAAAACAGAATTGGATGAATATTTTTTTGAAGGAAGAAAATTTTTCAACGTCGAGCTAAATCCCGAAGGCTCTGCGTTTCAATTGAAAGTCTGGAATGAACTTCAGACTATTCCATATGGTAAGACGATGTCTTATGAAACCCTCGCAATAAGAGTCGGAGACATAAAGTCCATTCGTGCAGTGGGACTTGCCAATGGACAAAATCCAATTGCGATAATTATTCCCTGTCATCGTGTTATTGGCAAGAATGGTGACCTGGTAGGTTATGGTGGTGGCCTCGAAAATAAAACATGGCTTCTGGAACATGAAGGCGCGTTCTCCGAACAACTTAAACTTTTTTGATTCTCTGAATGAAATTTGAGAACTCATTGGCGTTTGCAAAACGATTGGACAGAGAAGATCCACTGAGATCGTTTCGTGGAAAATTCCACTTGCCAAAAATCCATAACAAAACAACCATCTACTTAACTGGTAACTCACTTGGGTTACAACCGAAATTAACTCGAAAATTTGTAAACGAAGAGCTTGACGATTGGGCAACACTTGGCGTAGAAGGTCATGTTCACTCAAGAAGACCATGGGTATATTATCACAAGTTCAGCAAAAAAATTCTAGCGGAAATTGTTGGTGCAAAACCTGTTGAAGTTGTAGCCATGAATCAACTTACAGTCAATCTCCATTTAATGATGGTGAGTTTTTATAAACCGACAAAACAACGATTCAAAATTCTTACTGAAGCTGGGGCGTTCTCGTCAGATCAATACGCATTTGAATCCCAGCTGGCATTTCACGGACTTGATCCATCAAAAGCGTTAGTCGAAATTCAACCTCGGGAGAAGGAATATGCATTGCGTACTGAAGATATTTTATCCGCGATAAAGATACATGGAAACGAACTCGCGCTGGTAATCTTCGGAGGGGTTCAATATTATACCGGGCAATTTTTCGAAATCGGTAAAATTACCAACGCTGCACATGAAGCTGGGGCAATCGCTGCATTCGATCTCGCTCATGCTGTCGGAAACGTTCCACTTCAACTTCATAACGACAACGTTGACTTCGCGGTGTGGTGCAGTTACAAATATTTGAATTCGGGACCAGGCGCTATTGCCGGTGCCTTCATTCACGAGCGTCATGCAAAGGATTTTTCTTTACCAAGATTTGCCGGATGGTGGGGTCATAATGAGAAAGAAAGATTTGAAATGAAAAAGGGCTTCAAACCTATCGAAGGAATCGATGGCTGGCAATTGTCGAATGTTCCCATTTTGACAGGTGCAGCACATCTTGCTTCGTTGCAAATTTTCAAGGAAGCGGGAATGAAAAATCTTCGTAAGAAAAGTGTGGTGCTTACGGGATTTCTTGAATTCCTTTTAAATGAAATTGATCCATCCAAATCACATTTTGAAATTCTAACGCCATCACATCCAGCCCAACGAGGCTGTCAGCTCTCCATTTTCATTAAACACGATGGAAAAAAAATCTTCAGCAAGTTAACGAAAGCGGGAGTGATCGCTGATTGGCGCGAACCAAACGTCATCCGCGTTGCGCCAACTCCGTTATACAATAGCTTTGAAGAGGTGTGGAGATTCGCCGAAGGGTTCGGACGTTTATTCGTCTGACCACCCAAAGTGGTCAGACAAATAAACGCTAACGGTGCACGCCTGCTATTTCAACTAATTGGACCACGACTTAAATTGCATTTTTATCTCCTGGTCGTCATGAAATTCGAAGCGAACGCCTTGTATCATATTTACAACCGCGGAAATAACAAGCAAACCATTTTTCCGAAAGTCGCTAATTATGAATTCTTTCTGAACAAGGTTCAAAAATTACTTTGTCCAAATTGCGATGTCATTGCATTCTGTTTAATGCCAAATCATTTCCATTTCCATTTCTTGATTCATACAAATGAAAATAGCATTGAAACTTATTAATTCGGGCGATATGCAGATACTGTCCAGAAAACTTGGAACGCTTCAGAGTTCGTATACGCGTGCAA
>CBQWHS010000173.1:0-7480 GCA_967728665.1 uncultured Chryseosolibacter sp.
CAACTGCATCGTTATAAGACGCCAGCGAAATACGATGTGCTGGCAGATGAAATGCCTGGCAATGATGTGACCATGGCATTCAACGGAAACATCTATGTGACATCTCCGGATGGGAGAGAGCGTCCTAGCAAATTATACCTGATCAAGCCTGATGGTACCAAGAGCATCGTTGATGAAGGATTGAAATTCGCGAACGGAGTTTGCCTGTCACCGGATCAAACTCAGCTTTACGTTACAGAGTCAGCATCGCATTGGGTGTGGGTCTATCAGATTCAGGCTGATGGAACATTATCACATAAGCAGAAATACGGATGGCTGCATGTACGCGATGTAGATGAGAACGCGTGGAGTGACGGCCTCAAGTGTGATCGTGACGGCAGAATTTATGTCACGAGTCTCTCCGGACTTCAGGTTATGGATCCAATTGGTCGGGTGGAAGCCAACATACCTGTGCCGAAAACAAAAGGGCAAGTTTCAAACCTGGTTTTCGGCGGACCGGAATTTAATGTGCTTTATATCACCTGTCATGATAAAGTGTACCGACGTAAAGTAAATGTAAAAGGTGCAAACAACTTTGAAAAGCCAATAAAGCTGCCGAACCCAAGGCTGTGACGAGAACGTTAACTGCGTCAATCGATCCACAAGACGAATGTTCTTGGCAGCAATCTCTGTAAACGAATGAGAGGGGAAGGACTCAAGCCCAGCGAAGTCTTCCCCTCATTTTTTTCATCACGAACAGTTTGGCCAGAGGTGTTCGTTTTCTTTTCGTCAGTTACTTTTAATTAGGCGTAAAGTCTACTGCTTCTTCACGGCTTTCCGCACTAATCGATATCGTATTTCTGTTATCGTTTTCCGTGACTTGTCCCATCATTTCAATAACGTCGCTACCCAGTAACACATTACTTTTGCCGATTGGCAAGGCAATATGCATAAGTCGGTTTGCATCGTTTTCTGCTACAGCGTGTTCAGGACTCGAGAGATCTTTGTAACGCATAAGTTTTGTGAACTCTCCACCAAAGACTGATTTGTAAAATGTAAATGCTTCTTCGGTATTTCCGTTGAAGTGAATGTATGGATTGAGATGTGCCATAATTTTAATTTTATGAGATGCTTTTTCTATTCCAATTCTTCGCAGTTAAATCTGTGAATATTTAGCAAGTCTACTATTTTCAAAACTGTATTTTTCTCACTGTCAATGCGCAAAATCTTGTCGCAGTCCTCAAGGTCGAAACTCCACTTTTCCTTTGGAAGTATGTTGTTAATGTGCGGCTTGAGTTTCTTAACCTGATCTTCTGTTTTGACAGAAGTTTTAAAAACGTAAATCATTTTTTGGATAACGTAGTCAACAGATTTTTAAGCGCTTCAAATGTGCTCGCCATTCCCATTTTAAAGCCCTCAAGCAAACCTTCCATCCGCTCAAGAGATTCATTGTAAATGCTGATACTGACTTTTGTTCCCTGACCTTTTTGTTCAATGAAGTTCAAGTCCCAATCAGAACCTGGCAATTGAGGATTTTCATCTTTATCCGAAAATGCATTGAATATCTTGAAATTCGTTTTGGGCGTGATGGAAGTATATTTCTGGATAGCCCAACCTTCTTTACCATCGGGGCTGACCATTGCATAGAATCTCCGACCACCAACTTTGAAGTCCATGAATTTTGTTTTTGAAATGTAGGGTTTAGGAGCCCACCATTGATCAAGAATTTCGGGTTTTGTAAAAGCATCCCATACGAGCGGAAGGTCTGCGACAAATTCCATGCTTACGAATACCGTTTTTGCTGTTTTGTCAACGGTAAAATCAAATAGTGATGTTGTGTTGTTCATTTTTTTTGTTTTTTCATGGTTGATAATACTTGGTCAAGTTGATTAAATCGGGTTTCCCAAATTTTTCTTAATTGGTTTAACCATTTGTCGATCTCTTTCATTTTTTCAAATTCAAGCGAGTAATAAATTTCCCTTCCTTGTTGTTCTTGTTTTACCAGTTCACATTCAGTGAGTATGCGCAGATGTTTGGAAACTGCCTGTCGCGTTGAATTGAAGTTTTCAGCAATAGCATTCGGTGTCATTGCCTGCAAAGCAATTAAGGTTATGATTGCCCTGCGTGTTGGGTCGGCAATCGCCTGAAAAATATCTCTTCTCATATTGTGCTGTTGTTTAAGTTAAGCAACTAATCGGTTGCAAATATATGTGCAACTAATTGGTTTCACAAAACAATCAGTAAAATTATTTTAGCGATGAGATTTTACGAACTGGCAAAGTGAAGGGCTGTATCCAGTTAATTTAGAAATCACGTTTTTTTAAATACCAAGGTCCAATCAGGCGGACATTTGAGTGGATTTTACCGGCATTACTGCGAGATGCGGTATCGCTTGTGTGTTAAACTGATTCGAGTAACAAGAATTGCTCGCTTTGGGAGATGCGTAATCAAAAGGATTAAATCAAAATTCTGAAATTAGTATAAGGTACAGAAAAAGATTACCCAACATCATTTGCACAGCAGACGCGCAACAAAAGTTACTGAATCGATAGCCATACAGCCCAATTAATCGTTTATTATTATCAGTTACTTACCTGAATACCTCACCTAATCATTCTTGATTTTAATAAAGCGGACGTCATCCGACATTAGGTATATGGAAACACAAATTAACATAAAGCAGGTATTATTTTTTGTTGTGTTGACGCTGTTGGCTGCAATTATATCTTTCACTGCGTAAGCTTAACTCCGACAATAACAGCATGATAGCCGCTTCACAAGCTGTAGAAGCCGGCATAAAGTTTCAATGCTTTTCTAAAGTTGAAACCGTGCCGATTGCAAGTCCTCGCTTCATCTTCGGAGCTATGAGATAATACTCTTTTTCGATGTCTATAGTAGGAAGCCCTGCAATGTTGGGCCTGTTAGGGATTGTACGGGTTGGCTGAGGAACGAAGCCAAGTGCAGAGCACCGGAGCCCGGAAAAGCCCGGGCCGAAGGCAACAGCAAAAGCATTAATTATTACAAAGGGTTTGTCCACCGTTCCATTTTAAATGGAAGGCTATAACTCTACAATGATCCCTTGTAAAGTTATAGCCCTGATGATTTTGAGTCGATTCGAAACTTATAACACAGCCTCGCTTCCAACAAGCTCGACGTTCAATTCAAAATTGTCTTCGATTGCCTTGTCGCCTAAGTTTTCGAAAAAATTTCCCGAGCGGAACTTGATATCAAATTTTGTGCGGTCAACAATTATTTTCGCCTTGGCGTTTACTTGTCCATTGGTGACTTGAATGGTTGCCGGGAATTGAATTTCATTTGTGATTCCTTTGATCGTCAGATTGCCGGTAAAAGCATATTGATCTGTGCCTTTTGATTCAACTTTGGTAGCAACAAATGTTGCTTTCGGATTTTTTTCTACTGAGAAGAAATCATCCGACTTAAGATGTGTTTCAAGTCTCGCATTCGCTTCGGAATCTTTAATCGAAGTCATGTCAATAGCAAAAGACCCTCCCGTGATTTTCTTTCCTTTTGTTGTGATGATGCCCTCTAGCAAGTTGATCGTTCCAACATGCTGGCCGGTAACTTTTTTTCCAACCCATGTGATTTTACTTTTTCCGCTATCGATTTTGTAGCCGGTTTCTTTTAGATCAAAAGAGGAGAGCGCTACAACCATTGCGACAATGACTAATGTGTTCTGGAATTTCATAGTGTTTTAAATTATTGAATGCAACATAATCACAATTTTGAAACACGATTTCTAAATTCTGCCGATGACTGATGTTATTCGACAAACACGTTGTTCATGCTTATTCTTAACAATTCATTAACAAAAGATGATATCTAAAATTCAACTTCATCAGGCTCAATGGATTGGTTAGGTTTAAGATTTTTGATTTGTGATTTTTGAGTTGTTAAATTATCTAGTGCCTAATTACTTCGTTAGTTTTCCCGCCTTGTCGTATTTCTGAATTTCACCAAACAAAGCTCGGAAGCAGTTTGAAGCGGTCATTTCATTTGGTGTAACATCCTTCTGCTCTTTCTTATAAAATTCTTTGAGAAACGAATCAGCATCTGACCAAACTGTCTGCATCATTCCCTGAAAATGTGATTTCATTTCTGGAGTCGCTTCCTGACGAAATCTTGCCATATCAGCTGTCTGCGCTACTGCAACATTTGGCATGCGCCAGGGACACGTAACAACATCCAACCCTTTCATAGCAAAAAATACAGGCGTGGGATCTGGTCTCTCATAATGCCAGTCGCAAATAATTACATCTCGTGGAATCATATCCACGGCACGATAGGTGTTATTATAACTTGCTTCCCAAATTCCGAGACCTGTTGTTTTTCCATCGAGCAACCGATCACCCCAAATCCATAACCTTCTATTTTGTTGCGCAAGATGATCACGAACTGTCCTCACTTCTCCGGCGAACAATTCAGCTTTGTCGCGACCGCTGCATCGCGGACAACTATCATTGCCTAGATAAAACACTTCATCCATGCCTGCGTGGAAAGCATCGGTCTCAAAGGCGTCACAAATTTCATCCACCAATTCAAACACGATTTTATGTACGTCCGGATGCAGTGGACAATAACTCTTGCAGTATAAGCCATCCACGTTCGGCCATGTGTACGTCACCGGCATTTTCACGTTCGGGGTTTCATCAAACTGTGGATATACTTTTAACAGTTTGTGCGTGGTGCCAGCCCATGATTGATGGCCCAGCAGATTGATCTGTGGTATAATGCGGATGCTATTTTTCTTACAGGCCGAAACAAGTTTTTGGATGTCGGCTTTGGACAAGGAGAGTGAATCCCGAAGTTCAGGATGAGATTCATATTGGTAGGCATAATCAACGCGTAAAATCAATGTGTTTACAGTTCGCGGCACCAGTTCTGTGTTGATGAACTTGATAAAAGCGTCTACTCCGTCCGGTCGCGGGGCACCAATGCAAAAGCCGCGAACCGGAAACGTTGCATCGAACTTTTCCTGCGCTTGCATTAAATGTGAATAGGCAATCATGATCAAGCTGACCAGAACGGATGATACTGTTTTCATTTTAAAGATTATTTGTTGGAGTTGTGCACAATATCAAACTTATTCCACTTTATGTGCGGCTTCAAAGTACAATAATTCTAACGGACATGCGACTATATTTGCGGCAACTGGTATTTTCAATTTTTACATCCGTGACCTGCTAATGAAACGTCTTCTGAAAGTCCTTTTGATCACAGCTGCGATAGTTGTCGTGTTTACTTTGTGTGTTTATGTCTTCATGCGGCAAGCAAAGTTTGGTGCTCTGCCCTCCGGCGAACGCGCCGAGCGTGTAAAGTCTTCTCCCAATTATCGCAATGGCGAATTTCAAAATTTAAGTAACACCCCTACATTGACGGAAGGCCTTTCATACTTTGCCGTGATGAAAGAATTTCTGTTTAACAAAAGTCCGAGGAACGTGCCCGACAAGATCATTCCTTCCATGAAGACGGACTTAAGCGAGATTGATCCAAAAGAAAATATCGTTGTATGGTTCGGACATTCAGCGCTCTTCATCCAACTGGATGGAAAAAGATTCCTGGTCGATCCTGCGTTGAGTGGCGCGGCTTCGCCTGTCAAGTTTACAACACGAAGTTTTCCTGGATCCGATATTTATTCCCCGGACGAAATTCCTGCCGTTGATTATCTTCTGATCACGCATGACCATTGGGACCATCTGGATTATGAAACGGCTCTTCACTTAAAATCGAAAGTCAACAAAATAGTCACGGGCCTCGGCACTGGAGCCCATTTTGAATCGTGGGGTTATTCCGATTCAACAATCATCGAAAAAGATTGGAACGAACGCGTGGTCTTGGATAGTGGCTTTGCTATCACTGTCACACCCGCCAGACATTTTTCGGGGCGTGGACTTACACGTAATCAAGCATTATGGGTGTCGTTTGTTATTCAAACGCCGCGTTGGAAAATTTATATTAGCGGAGATACAGGATACGATGCGCACTTCAAAAAAATAGGAGAAGAGTTCGGTCCTTTCGATATTGTGTTTTTAGAATGCGGACAATACGATAAAAACTGGAAATACATTCACATGATGCCGGAGCAGACAGCGCAGGCTGCGAGTGATTTGAAAGCCAAACGCCTGATGCCAGTGCATTGGTCCAAATTTGCGCTTTCTCTTCATGCGTGGGATGAACCAATTATGAGAGTAGTTGAAGCTGGTAAGAAAATCGATCTTCCTGTAGTACATCCAATGATTGGTGAGACTGTTAAGCTGGACAGCGCTCAAACTTTCTCGGAATGGTGGAGGGAATAAATTACATCTCGGTCGCGTGGGATTTTGCGTCTGACTAAAAATACAATTGCATGGGGAGTTTTTGGATTTTGAAGAAGACAAATAAAAAGGCACATGACTTTGCTAATGTCGTGCTAATCTGCCTCTCGCGGTTCTTTGCGGTTAAATGTATTTTGTCTTCAACGGAGTGGGGAGCGAATTAAGATTATTTGAATAGGATACAGATTAATAAAACATGCCTGACTTAATTGTTGGTTGATTTAGTTCGCTGTCCAACCGAGATCGGAATATGACCGCCTACGAACATATTTGCGCCGATAACGATCGCTGAAGTTTTCACAAACACCGTTCTTGCGCTATTGCCGGCCTTCATCATTTTGGCCTAAAATTGGAATAGAAATCAGCAAACCGACAGACCAATGCTCAAGAATTATTTCAACATCGCGCTCCGATCATTGCAGCGAAACGCTGTCTATTCCTTTATTAATATTTCCGGGCTTTCGATTGGTATTGCCTCGACTATACTCATCCTTCTCTGGGTGCATGACGAACTCAGTTACAACAAATACTTCAGCAACTATGACACCATTCATCAGATCAAAGTTAACACGAAGACTGACAATGGTGTGATCACAAGTGCCTTAACCGCGTATCCCTTGAAAGATGCACTTCCTGAAGACAGTCGGATTAAAAGATTTTCACTTTGCATCGGACAATCAGCGCTGCTTTCGGTTGGTGAAACTAAAATTAGAAAATCGGGTCTCGATGCAAGCGGAGAATTTCTTGAAATGTTTGATTTAAAAATGATCCATGGCGATCGCCAAACAGCGTTGACAGATCCAATGTCAATTGTATTGACGCAATCCTCGGCCCGCGCACTTTTTGGAAGTGACGATGTGATCGGTAAAATGGTTTCCGTGAAGATTGAAAACACAGAGGATCTTAAAGTGACAGGCGTGATTGAAGATCTTCCTTCGAATGTTTCACTTTCTTTGAATTTCGTCCTTCCATTTTCTTATTTCGAAAGAACAGCTCCGTGGCTGAAGTTTGCTGAAGGTAACTGGACAAACAATTCTTTTCAGGCCTATGCACAACTTCATGATGAAGCGGACAAAGAAGCTGTAGGAAATTCGATCCGCGACTTAGTTAAGAAAAACAGCGCACAAGGCGGGCAGGATGTTGAACTCTTTCTTCATCCAATGAGTCAT
>CBQWHS010000174.1:0-7476 GCA_967728665.1 uncultured Chryseosolibacter sp.
CCTTCGAATTCCCATTGCCATTCGGTAGGAAAGTTTGATGACAGATCGGTGAAACTAATCTCGCTTCCTAAAAGAATGCAATCGATCTTATCAACGGTAAAAAAAGCCACCGGTGGACCGGCAACGGGTGGGCTACACAAATTTGCCTGAATTAAACTTTTTCTTCGAGGACTGATATCCATCACGGCACGCATTCTCGCTTTCTGTCCCAGTGTAAAAATGTTCATGCATGCATCATCGCTATAGTCCATATAGTTCTGCACCATGTTTGTGACTCCACAACTAAATCTTCCAACAGGACAACCAGAACTTGGTCCACTTGCAGTAGGCGTGTCGGCTACAAAATCATTCGCACAGTTTCCATCGCCCCAGATATGTCTCAATCCCAGCCAGTGACCTGTCTCATGTGAAAGCGTTCTTCCTTTATTGTAAGGCGCCTGCATCACCGGAAAAGTTCCTTTGGTTGCTGAACCGAACGATTGATAACGGATTACAACTCCATCCGTAGATGCAGGTCCACCAATTTCTTGCAGACCAGTAAGCCCCGAGTTATCTGGAAATTGCGCATAGCCTAAAAGGTTGGCATCGGATGCCGCGAATTTCACCGTCCAGACATTGTAAAACAGGTTTGGGTTCCAGCTTGTAGTTGGCTTTAATTTATTTTCAATCTGGTCTCGTGACCAATCTGCCTGGTTGCCATTATAGCGGTGAATGCCGGGTTCGGTCATTGGCTTTCCGTTCTCATCAACAGGCGACAAACAAAATTCAATTTCAATATCAGCGCCAACGGGATCGCTATTAAAGCCGGGTGTCCCTGCCGCTCTTCTGTAATCCTCATTCAATACTGCTATTTGCGCAGCCACTTGTTCTTTACTGATGTTTGTTCCTGTTCCAACAGCCTCTCCATTATGAACCACATGCACAATAATCGGAATACTAATAACCGTTGATTCTATCCTTCCACTTTTACTGAGCTTCGAAATTTCCACCAATCGTCTTTGTATTGCATCCTCGAAGTCATCAAGCCTTCCGCGTTGTGGGAACCGGACGCGGCTAAGACTGTCTTGCTCCATCGTGGCGCAAATTTCAGGGGCTTTTGATTTACTAGTCTGTGCTGAAACTATCCCACAACAAATAACCAATGTCAACAAAAGTAAATTTCTTTTCATCTCCTTAGTTTTCATTCACCAGCTTAAAATATAATCCATAACTGATCGTCCGTTCATCGTTCGCGAATACTTCCAATTGCATTTCATCACTGTCGACTTTTTTTACAATGAAAGGAATTACGAAATATCCAAAAACATGAGGAACGACCATTGTCAAGTTGGCATTAGCACTTGCATAGCTCCAATTATAGCTCACCAGCAAATCATCTTCATCTGGAATGCCATCTCCATCTGTGTCACATGTTGTGCTTCCATTATACACTTCAAATAATTTCTCGTCATTTGCATAAAACTTGTACAAGTCATCCGACTCGCATGAACTCAAAGAGAGTGTCTGGTCCTTTTTATCCTTTACCCGTAGCACAAGCTTTTCTATGCGCCACGTTTTGTCATTGTTCCCTGTAAAATTTTTACTGAACGTAAACGGAGTAGGTTCAATGTCTTCTGAACAAGAACTTATGATTATTGCCGATGCGCAGAGTGATGATATTAGAAATCTGTGGAAACGCATATTAATCGGAAATTAAAGTGAAGGTGACAGTCGGAGAGTTGTCAAAATCTACCAGTTGAACAGTCATCGTGATTTCGCGCGTAACCGGATTGACAACACCCGAACCACTGATCGTTGCCACGGACGTCGGAAGGTCATTGGATTCCTGCTCTGGTATAGTCAGTGTATTGTCCCCATTGTCAACAAAATTCAAACTAAAATCGAATGGAGAGCCAAAGATGCCAATGTTCCAATTCGATAGTATATAATTTTCGCAATCACCGCTTGTAATGGTAATGTTATCCACCGGAACTGAAAATGCACCGCGCTTGCCGAGATAATCGCCAGCAAGGATACAATCATCCAAAATTGTGAAAGTCATCGTTTGCCCAATCTGACTTTCACCTTGACCAACTTTAATTTCTGTGGTATTGGTTGAGCGCAAGGTGAAAATAATATCCTGGGTTCGAAGGATGTTGTTTGAATTGTTGATCAACTGTACCTGGATGTTTCCGAAGTACTCGCCTTTAGGAATCGTCACAACGCCGCGTTCATTTACAATTTTGTAATCCACGCCTTCTCTTGCATTTCCTCCAATAGAGTAAGTTATTCTTATGTCTTCCGTTGGGGCTGGGCCCGCTTGATGTACTTCAATGTTGATGACCTTGCTGTGACTTTCTTTTTCGAAACCAGTCACTTCACTGAACCTCACAAAATAAGGTCCCTTAAAAAGAATTGGTTCTGTTTCGCAGCTGATAATCATCGCGAAAGCGACAACAAAGAAGTTAAATATCAGGAATCGTTTTTTCATCTCAATATCCCGGGTTTTGATTTCCGACTAAAGCGGGATTGTTTTGAATTTCTCTTTGTGGAATTGGCCACAGTTCATAAGTGTCTGTCCAGTTCGCTGAAAATGCAGACATCACTGCCGTGGCTCTTCCGGTGCGAACCAAGTCATACCACCGATGTCCTTCGAATGCCAATTCATATCGACGTTCGTCTTCAATAATTTGAATGAGCTGGGCTTTTGTCACTGATTTCACAAGTGGTGCATGAGCGCGCTTCCGCATCACATTGATATCATCCACGGCTCCTGAAATATTATTTTGTTGTGCTCTTGCCTCAGCTCGGATCAAATAAAGTTCAGAAAGCCGGAATACATAAACGTTGTTGTTATCAACGTCAGCCGTTCCATACTTAGCAACAGACCAGCCGTTGTCACTACCTTTGGAATTAGAGGTCTTGAAAGAAATTGAGGAAAACCTTCCGATACTATCGGCTCGATTTCCAGACTCAGCAGATGAAAGCGCCAGGACTACTTGGTTTGATGGAATTATTTCTCGTCTTCCCACAAAAAGATTATTTAACCCAATGTTGCTGTCAGTTCCAGGGTCATCAATCAGAGTATAAGCAACTTCAAGAATGGATTCAGTTGGAAAATCTTTGTTAACAACATTTTCGAAACTGGGTTCAAGCGTGTATCGATTCGAACTAATCACGCTTGCGGCGTAGCTCTCAGCATTGGCCCAATCATGTTGATAAAGATAAAATCGAGCGAGTGCAGCACGCACAGCAGACTCACTTGCATAACCGGCATTTTCACCTTTTGCAGGAAGTTTTCCCAATGCAAAAGTATAATCTTCAAGAACCAGTGATAATATATCTTCGCCGGAAGCTCGTGGAATATTTCTGTTCGTGGCGATATCCGTCGTCAGGACCATAGGAATCGCTCCGAAAGTTTTTACACCAACGAAATACGCGTAACCCCTAAGAAAGTGAGCTGTAGCCATATACTGATCACGCTGAGAACTCGGAATGCCAGTGATCGCGGGTAAACGCTCAAGAATAAAATTTGAAACATATATCGTATTATAAATGGCTTCCCAAAGTATAGCGACGGAACCGTTCGCTGAGGTTATTTGCTTTGTGCCAAGTTCACGGTACTGAGTAAATGTTCCGTTGTGAATCAGGTTATCTGCAGTCATATCGCCAGCGATAACCATGGCAGGAGGTATCACGCGAAAAGCATTATACAAACCAAGTTGAACCAAGGGAACATCCTTAGGTTCATTCAACACAATTTTATCAACAGTCAGGTCGACAGGTGTAGGCTCAAGCACTTCATGGCAAGCATTCAAAATCTGCAGAAGCGAAATTATGGCTATATAAAGAAGGCTCTTTTTCATTTCAATGTCGCGTTAATACCAATGGACAAAGTTCTAACCTGTGGTAAAGTGAAGAAATCGATTCCCTGTGCGGAAACTGAACCGTCAAGTGTTGATACTTCAGGGTCTGCTCCAGTATATTTTGTAAGTGTCCACAGGTTTGTTCCAGATCCATAAATTCGGACTCGTTCAAGTTTAAGTTTGTTACACCATTCGGAAGGCAGGTTATAGCCGAAACTTAAATTCTTAAGTCGTAAATAGGAACCGTCTTCGATGAATCGGTCGCTGTGTAAGTTGTTAAACGTATTTTCGAATTCATATCGCGGAACATCGGTGATGTCTCCTGGTTTTCTCCATCGTCTCAACGCCTCCACCGTTTGATTATTCAGAATGTCAGCCCCTGTATTAACAAAAGTTGTTTTAGAAAGATTGAGAATTTTGTTTCCGTAAGAGAACTGAAAAAATATCGAGAGATCGAATCGTTTGTATGCAAATTTATTCGTGAAACCTCCGTACAATTTTGCTTGAGAATTTCCGATGATCACAGCGTCATCATTGGTAATATTTCCGTCCTTGTTTGTGTCCTGGTACATAGCATCACCGGTGGCCGGGTTAACTCCCAGGAATTTCAATCCAAGAAATGTTCCGAGCGGATACCCCTCTTTGATAATATTGGTAGCATCAACGCCATTGGCGGTGTAGCCACGATACAACGGAACAGAATCGGAGAGCAATAGCACCTTGTTTCTGTTCAGCGATAAATTAATACTTGTTGACCATTTCAGTTCTCCATCAATGTTTACAGTGTTGATACCAAGTTCAAGCCCTTTATTTTCCATCTCACCGATGTTGTCAGTCACGCCAGTGAATCCTGTAGTGGACGCGTATGGCTTAACCAGTAGCATGTCCGTTGTTTTATTGTAATACGCATCCGCGGTCAGCTGAAATCTTCCTTCCATGAATGAAACATCGAGGCCTACATTATTTTCTTGTGTTGTTTCCCATTTCAGGTTGGGATTATCGATCGATAAAGGACCAACACCACTGCTGCCATTATACGTCACCGGTCCCCATTGTCCGAGAAACTGAAAATTTCCAATGCGCTCATTTCCGGTGAAACCAGAGCTTACGCGGAGTTTCAAATCGTTAATAAAAGAATAGTTCCAAAAGTCTTCGCTGGAAATTCTCCAGGCAGCAGACAATGCAGGAAAATAGGCAAAGCGATTGTTTGGTCCGAAACGTGACGAACCATCGGCACGGAAGCTTGCCGTCACAAGGTATTTGTCGTTGTAATCGTATTTTACTTCACCAAAAAATGACGTAAGTCCGTTCTGAGCTTTGCCGGATCCACCTTGATCAACTACACCGGCAGAACTTATGTAAGTATAATCATCGCTTGGAAACAGGCGGCCCTGAACATTGCCATTGATCGAAAAATTTTCAATCACTTCAGTTCCTACCAATGCATTCACGGAATGTTTGCCAAGAACCTTTGCATACGAAAGTGTCGCATAGGAATTGATGTTTGTTGAAGTGCTGGCAATGAAGACACCGTAACCCTGGCCGCCTACGCCAGTCAAGTAACCACCGATGGCTGTCTGAGAAGATTCGTATTGATCTTCCGTGATGTCGTTATAATCCATGCTCACTTGAGCTCTTAAAGAGAAGTTTTGGTTGAATTTGTAATTTGCGATTAGAGCTCCAAGCATTTTCGCGGTTGTAGCTTTAAAGCGTGGAAGCAACGCCTGGGCTACTGGATTAAAATTTGGAAATGCTGCATAGCTGGGATTGCCCGGGCCGACAAGTTTTCCCTGCTCATCGTACGGGGCATAAAAAGGTAAACTCTTCACGGCCCCGGAATAAACGCCGTCAAGAAAATTATCTCCTTTTACGCGTTTGTTTAGAGTGCGGGCCAACGTAATGTTAGTGCTGACCGACAATTTGTTCGTTAATCGCTGATCAAGATTGATCGTGGCTCCAACACGTTCAAAAAGATTGTTCAACTGCACACCTTCTTCACTTCGATAATTTGTGCTGATGTAATATTTACTATAATCATTTCCTCCGCTTGCAGAGAGTTGATATTGTTGCATGATTCCGGTACGGAGCACCTCGTCTTGCCAATTCGTGTTAACGGCATCCGTCACACCTGGGATAAGACCAAATGAATCAGGATTCTGACCAGCATTCGTAACGGCTTCTCGCTGTAACTCAAGAAGCTCTGTTGAATTAAGAAGTTTTATTTTATTAACAGGATCAACGATGCCGCGTTGTGCATCGAAATTTATTTTTGCTTGATTTGTTTTACCACGTTTTGTTGTCACGATCACAACACCGTTCGATGCGCGAGATCCATATAACGCTTTCGCGGATGCATCTTTCAATACCTGTATCGATTCGATGTCTCCGGGATTGATGAGTGATAAGGCATTGTCATTCTGACCTCCGAAGCTGCGCAGCGAAAGTGTTCCAGTTTCAACCATTATGCCATCGATAATATACAGTGGCGTGTTACCGGCTCCAATGGATGTGACTCCACGAATTCGAACAGAAATTCCACCGCCTGGCGTGCCTGACGATTGAGTCACCTGTACACCTGGTGCTTGTCCTTGCAATGCCTGATCGATTCCTGAAAGTGATTGATCTTGAAAAGCAGTGGCCTTTACGGCTGTAACGGCACCTGTGAGATCACGTTTTTGCACCGATGCATATCCCATCACGACAACCTCTTCAAGTTCCTTTGCTTCTTCAGTCATCAAAACATTTATTTCGGTTTGGCCATTCACTGCAATCTCCTGCGATGTGAAGCCAACAAATGAAAATACAAGAGTCGCATTGGCGGGAGCTTCGAGCGCATATCGGCCATCAAGATCCGTGAGTGCTCCAGTGGAAGAACCTTTCACGAGCACGCTTACACCAGGAAGGCCGTTCGGCTCTGACGCGGAAGTTACCCGACCAGAAACTCGTTGTGTCTGGGCGAGGAGCAGGGCTGAGCTAAAAAATATGAGGAGACACAGTAGAGTTCGGATCATAGGCAATTTGCAACTAGCTAAAGTTAAATATTTACCAATAAACAACAACGGTCATACAAGGTAAATGCAGTCTGATTAACAAATAAATTTGCCGTGATTATTTGAGAGGAATGTCAAATTTCCGCAGACCAATCGGCGGTGTAAATTTATATGCCAGCATTTCACAACGCGATGACGAAGTGAAAATTATATGGAGACAAAATTTATTGATCTGTTCACCCAGCTTGGGGCACTAAGAAGAAATAAAAAAAACAGCCCACGATATCGCGGGCTGTTGTGAATTTTTTAATGGATTATTAAGCTAGTTCTCTTAGGTCGACAGGAACAACTCTCGAAATTCCTTTTTCAACCATCGTGATACCATAAATTACATCGGTTGACGTCATTGTACGTTTGTTGTGCGTCACAATAACGAACTGACTGTCTTTGCTGAAGTTCCGGATGATGTTGTTGAATTTATCAATGTTAGCATCATCGAGTGGAGCGTCAACCTCATCAAAAATACAGAACGGAGCTGGCTTCAAAAGGTACATTGAAAACAGCAGAGCTGTCGCGGTCAATGTTTTCTCTCCTCCTGAAAGTTGATTAATAGTCAATGGGCGCTTGCCCTTTGGTTTAGC
>CBQWHS010000175.1:0-7463 GCA_967728665.1 uncultured Chryseosolibacter sp.
ATCTTTTTTTGAGAATATTTTTAGCGCAATCATTAAGGGTAGTATGATCCAAAGGAATAGAACGAAGACGGAAAATAGCAACCCAATGTAGCTCCCGAAAAAATCTTTGTAGAATGCTCCTGTGTATCCCATTAAAGCGGAGATATCCAATTGTAACAACATGATAATGCGTGCCATGTCAACCGGATTAAATGCAATCAAAGCAAGTGTTATTTTTTCTAATGGATAATCATTGAATGTATAAACCACCCAGAGCAGCAGGCCGTCATAAATAAGGGAGAAGTAAAACCAAAACAGTAAAGCAACACCAATTGCTTTGGCTTTATCCCGCGTCATTACTGAAGAAAGAAATGCCAGCGAAACGAAAACTAATGTTAGCGTTATACCTGTAAATAGGAGAGTGAGGACGCTACGATCAGCTCCAAACATTAAGGATGGAACACCAATTCCAATTAAGAATGCAACGCATAAAGATGTTGCTACGGATGTATATTCAGCAAAGAAGATCACCCTGCGATTCACCGGTTGCGTAAGCATCAATTCAATAAATTCATAGGAATTAAAAAAATGAATAGTGGTGAACACTACGCTGATCAGCGGAACCACCATCAGAACAATATTCAATAAGCTTAATACTACTTTGCTTGAATCACTATCGATTTGAAACATTGCAAACGTACTGACCATCAGGAACACCGTATAAAGTAGGATGAAGCGTGTTCGAAGCAGATCGTAGAAAATATATTTTATAACGCGTGTCATATTTCTTGCGATACGGAGTTCAGTAATTCGTTTTGTCTTAAAAATGTGGCAATAGCTTTGCCCAACCTTTTCTCATTGGTCTCTTCTTTTAAGGCCTCGATAGTATTATTGTAATGAATTTTGCCTTCAAAAATGTAGACTACATCCGAGGTGAACTCGTCCAGGTCATTGAGAATGTGGGAAGTGACAACAAATAATTTTCCTTTCAGCTTCTCACTAATAATTTTCTCTTTAAGTATCTCCACAGAAATGGGATCGAGGCCTGCCGTGGGTTCGTCAAGAATGAGAACGGGAGTATTAAACAGGAACGCCAATGCTGCACTGACTTTCTGTCGAGTACCTCCTGAAAGAGAATGCATTTTCTTGTCGTATATCTTGTATAATTTGAAAGCATCGATCAGCTCTTCGTCAACTTTTTCCTGATTTGGACGGATGTTCTTCATCATGTCAACCAACTGTCCAACACTAATATTTTCAGGATACCTTCCTATCTGCGGCATATATCCTAAGTTCTCACGGTACTTCCAGTCATGGAATATGCTCTTTTCCTGAAAAAGAATTTCTCCAGATGTGGGTATCACAAGTCCGAGCAGACTTTTGATCAGCGTAGTTTTCCCCGAACCGTTTGGACCGATGAGTGCATAGCTTTTGGCAGGCTTCACTTCAAGACTGACATTGTCAAGTACTTTTATTCTTCCGAACTTCTTATGGATGTTTATAAACGAAATCATAACGTTTCATCGAAGGTAAATCGTCCTTTAAATTTTCAGGTGTGATCGCCGGGATGGCTTTCTCAGCCCTGTCCATGAGGAAGACCAGAAAGCTTCGCCACAATAGAACTGCAGTAGGCATCCGCTCTACGATCATGCTGTACATACTTACGGGCCGATACGGAACATCGCCGACACCATCTTTATTAAGGTCATAGCCCTCATACTTATCCCAGTAGTTGCTATTTATTTTATTGAGAACAAGGGTGCCATTAGTAACAAGGTCAAATGTATTGGCCGAGAAATTATTTCGCTCAAAAGTGTTGTCGTCACAACTAGCTTGTAAGCGGATTGCGTAGCCATTATTATAGAAAGTGTTTTCCTTAAAATTAATGCGGCTGCTTCCCTCCATAAAGATGCCAACCGAATTCTTCATGAATTTATTTCCGGTAACAAAACTGTCGCGAATATCCTTTAGCAAAAGCCCGTAGGCAGCCGAGCCCCAATTATGTTCAAACGTGTTGTCAATCATTTTGACACCTTTGGTGTACATGACCGCAACGCCAGCACCGTTGTTTTTAAACGTATTATTCCTGTATTCGTCATTGTGCGAGAACATGAAATGAAGTCCATAGCGCAAGTTTCCTTCGCTGTAATTGTTCGTGATGAGTGAGTTGGTTACGAATTCGAAGTAGATACCATCGCGATGTCCTTTGATTACGTTGTTGTGGATTGTTACATGATCACACTTCCACATATGAATGCCATTGGCAATCTGGTGTTCGGCTTCAACATCGGCATGTAGCTTATTGTTTTCGATCCATGACTGTGAACAATTCGCGAAGTAAATCCCAAAGAATGTATTCTCGAATTGGTTATTTAGAACCTTGAGACGTTTGCAATCAACAGCCTTGATCGCTGCGAGATCGTTCATACTGGCGATTCCAGTGTCGATAAATTTTATTCCTTTAATGACAACGTCATTTGCATGGATTGTGAGGATCTCGAATTTATTTTCTCCATCCAATGTTGGATAATCCTCTCCTAAAATAGTAAGCGAATTTTGGAGGCTTATATTTCCTTCCCGGTAGATTCCGTTTGTTATAATAAGCGTGTCACCAGGTTTGGCTAATGCGATACCTTCTTTAATAGTATGAACAGATTGATTGATTCCAACTTTGATTGTGTCTGCGAACAAAGTCAGTGAAAAAAAATAGAACGCTGATAAGAATAATATTCTGTTCATTTCACCATGCGATTTTCTAAAAGCAGAATTCGTTTTATTCAAATTGAGTAACCAGTTCATTCCATGTGAGCGTAGTGCCTTGCCATTCAGAATTAAATTTCTCAATGTCATCCTTTCTCTCAAAGGCTGCCACCTGACTTCCCATAGGGCTATTGATCATGGCTGACTTGCAATAGAAAGTTTTTGTTGCATCGATCAACTTATCGGTTTGTGCAAAATCCACCACCAGGCGATATTCGATATTTCCTTCTGGTTCATTTCCGGAGCTATTGAAATTGATCATGCAATTCAGGTCGTCAAATTTGTAGACCTTTCCTTTTTTCGTGACGATCTCTGCTCCAAACTTTTTATCCATAAGCGTCATTTTACATGTATAGCAAGCATCCTTTCCCATAATTAATGGTTCAGGCTTAACGTTACACGACAGAAGAAAAATGGCAACTAAGCAAATGGGTATTTTTTCTTTCATAGTAATTAAGCAAGAACCAGCGTTATCTTTTTTCGGGATGCATAAAGTTCAAATACCAATGTTCCAATTGCCAGTATACCAGCGCCAAGGAAAATCCAACCGCCGATATCTGGTCCCGAGAAAGCTGTAAAATTCAGCAGTTGCTTTGTTCCGATCAGCGGAGGCTGGTATGACATTCCCGGAACAATGATCGGTGCTGTCGGGTCCAGGTTGTGTCCGTAATTGTATCCCCATATATAGAAATCAATCAGCGCTCCAACGCCGCCACAGATAATAAGAGAAGCGTAAATCCAGAGTAACAATCGTTTATTGATTAGGGCTGTTGCGAGACCCGTGAGCAGAATGAAAGCAACGATATATACCATATACTTAAATTCCGGAAACATACTTACCTCAATATGCTTCATGCCGATGTAGTGATTCAGTGCACTGATGATTTTAACATCACCGGTTATGTTGTTGAGCCAGATCTTCATTTCGAGACCTTCCGGATATTGAGGCGCCCACATCAGGATTTGCCATAACGGAACAAAGTATGCTGTGATCATCATCAACGCTGAAATTGCAATTGCATATCGGGAAAATGGTTTGAGTTTTTTCATGATACAGTTTTTTTGAAATTAACCCCGACCCCACTATCGGGCCGGGGGATTCACCTGTAACCTATTGAATCTGCTATTTTCCTGCACCGCTATCCTGTACTTCAGGCATTCCGGTTGAGAATTTTAGTGGTGTCTTGCTTCCTGCAGGAGATACTCTCAGATATCCTGACATTTCCTGGTGTAGCGCAGAGCAAAAGTCTGTGCAATAGTAGGGAACCACTCCAACTTCCAATGGCTTCCATTTTAGTGTTTGCGTTTCACCTGGCATGATCAGGATCTCTGCATTCGTTGCGCCTTTTATCGCAAAGCCATGGGGCACATCCCAATCCTGCTCGAGATTTGTTACGTGGAAGTAAACGTCATCGCCTACCTGAACTCCTTCGATATTATCCGGGGTAAGGTGTGAACGAATGGCGGTCATATACACATGCACTTGATTGCCTTTTCTTTCCACGCGGGCAAATTTCTCGCCCTTCGCTGCGTAGGGATTTTCATTTTCTTCAATCTTATAGATCTTAGTCGAGTTTTCCGTTATCATACTGGCTGGAATGGCTTCCGCGTAGTGTGGCTCACCCGTTGTAGGAAAATCCAACAGTAACTTCATTTTCTCGCCGGAGATATCGTAAAGCTGAGCGGATTGTGTGAGCTCAGGCCCTGTTGGCAGGTAACGATCTTTGGTGATTTTGTTGTATGCTATTACGTATTTACCGTGAGGTTTAGATGTTGGCCCACCCGGAATACTTAAATGCCCGATTGAATAATAGGTAGGCACGCGATCCAGGATCTCCAGTGTTTTTACGTTCCACTTAACAATTTCTGAAGACACAAAGAACGATGTGTAGGCATTTCCCTTTTCATCAAATTCAGTATGCAACGGTCCGAGTCCTGGTTTCTTAACCTCACCATGAAGCGCTGATTCATATTTGATAACCGGTATTCCATTGAAATCACCTTCATATTCTTTTTTTGCGATTGCATTTTGAATTTTGGAGAAAGAGAACACGGGCATCATGGCTGCTAATTTTCCACTTCCGACAATGTATTCACCGCTGGGGTCCACATCACATCCGTGAGGTGATTTAGGACATGGAATGAAGTACACGATATCCTTCAACTGTTCTACATCCAAAACAATAACTTCGCTTTCCATTGTAGATGTAGCCGAATGCGTCTTTTCACTATATACATTGTGCGCGTATTTCACTTTTTCAATTTTGCCTTTGCCTTGGGCGAGGTATTCTTCTGCTTTCTTCCAATTCACCGCCATAATGAAGTCTTTATCTTTTTGAGAAGCGTTAACTTCTAATAAAGTATAAGCCTGTTCAGTGTTGTAGCAGGAGAAAAAGAACCAACCGTGCGATGGACCTTTGCCTGCACGACTTAGGTCGAAATTGAATCCCGGTGTCCTTAACTGAAAGGCAATGTTCATGTGCCCTGTTTGTGGATCCACTTTGATAAAACTGATGGAGCCTTTAAAGTTCTCCTTGTATGAGCTGATGGGAACATCCTTGCCTCCCATAGGAATACTGAAGCGTGTTCCTGCTACGATGTATTCGGTGTTTTCCGTAATAAAAGGGGAGGAGTGATTGCCACCACTATTGGGGATCTCCAGGATCTCTTCGGTTCTGAACGACTTGAAGCTTACGCGGGCAACACGGGGCGTGTTATTACCATTGGCAAAGATCCAGCGGCCATCGTGTTCTCCCTTCGTTTGTGAAAGGGCAATATGATGCAGATCATCCCAGGGTACAGCACCATGTGATGTGTTTAGCATTGGTTTGGTTTCTTCGCTAAATCCGTAGCCGCTTTCCGGTGACAATGAAAATACCGGGATAATTCTGAATAGTCTTCCCGATGGAATTCCATAAACACCGATCTGGCCATTAAAGCCACCCGATACAATGTTATAGAACTCATCATACTTGCCGGGCGCCACATATACTTTGGAGGCAGCGTCACCCATGGTAACTTCTGCCGGGCCTGTAGGTTTACACTGATAAAGCGTACCTGCGACCACGGCTGCGATGACTGCGATGCCGTATCTGAATCTTGTTTTCATATGTATTTTTTGGTAAGGATTGATTAAATCTATTTCTCTCCATCATTTTGACGCATGAACTCCAGAACATCGCGGGCGTCTCCAACGCTGACATTTTGATTGGGCATTCTTGTTAAACACAATTCGAGGAGCTTTTGAGCTTCAGCATCCTGATCCAACATGACATCAACATTCGTAACCATGTTCATGATCCATTCGGGCTTTCTGCGTTTGGTTACATCTTTCCATCCTGGTCCTACTACCCGCGTATTGTCGGTGCGATGACAAGCGGAGCATTTCATCTCATAGATCGCCTTGCCTCTTCCGACCCGCTCTTGTTCCAATGGAATATTTAGCGTTACTTCTTTTATCTGGCCAATACCCTTCCCGGTATTTTCTTTCTTTGGTAGTTCAGCCGTTTCATAGTCACTATTGTCTGTTTTTTCCTTTGGCTTGTCAGGTGCGCAGGCTGCGATCATAATCCCAATTGTGAGAATTGCGAATAGCGTTTTCATAGTTTTTCAATTTGTGTTTTGAGTTGAAGAATGCCAGTTCTTCGCTGCTAAAAGTATAGCAGCGAAAGACCATGCTATATGATTTAGATCATAGTGAAAAAGTGATTTAAATCAGGTACTAGAAAGTGTAAAAGCCAGACTAGAAAAATTTGGCTTGAGGCTGCGCGATTGCGCTTGTTAAATATAGTCAATTTAAGTCGACTTTAGATCATTAGATCCTGTATACGCTGGATTAGTGCTCTTTCCTCTTAATGAGGGCAAATGCAATTAAGGATCGTAGTGAAAATCCTCCCAACATTGCACCACAAGCTATTCCTGCTGGTCAATCAGTCGCTACCAGCACAGCCTTGACTTCTTATTAACTCGCCTGTTGCTCGTGCCGCAGTGCTGACGGCTCGATCTCATTATTCCAGATTAATAAACTCATTAAAAATAACTTATTATGCCCGGGAGTTGTTATAGCCCGTGTAGCAATGACCAGCTCCCCTTAGTTCTGTTTTTATATTCGCCAGTCGCTTGTGCTACAACAATTGGCATGCTCATCAAAAACTATGTCTACATCGATAAAGATTTTAAAAGATAATCTGAGAAACCATCCTGAATTAGGGTCGCAATTGAATTTGCTTTGCAAGAAAGTCAGAGAAGAAGTCGATTCGTGTGTATACACTCCGGACCCTGGAGTTCTGATGAGATTCTTAAACTTGCTGAGAGAGCACAAGATTGACTATGAAACAATTTATGGTTATACCATAAATAGCCCACATTCGAATTCGGACGGAACGTAATGCCAATTTTGAAGATCCGGGATATGACCGTTTTCACCATTCACTATCAATAGAAATATTTTCACCATTAAAGAGCAACAGCATGATTATAAGTAACAGCCCTGATGTAATCCAGGCAAAGAAACCCAATATTGTAAATAAAAATGGGCCGATCATCATTATTGAAGACGACGCAGATGATCAGGAAGTTTTGACTGAGATATTTAAGAAGTTAAATTATCCAAACAAGTTATTGTTCTTTTTCGATGGGCAGGAAGCGCTTGATTTTATCAACGATTCGAGCGATTCGCCTTTCCTTATTCTTTCGGATATTAATATGCCCAAACTTAGCGGGTT
>CBQWHS010000176.1:0-7453 GCA_967728665.1 uncultured Chryseosolibacter sp.
TGCGTGAGACTTGTGCCCTTCATTACTGAAGTCTTTGACTTCATTTATTTTCATTGACATCAGGATTTGAATTCAGTCTGAAGACTGAAATTAAAAAAGGACCAAGTATCGTCATCACACAAAGCCATCGAACTCTTTGACTTCATCTATTTTGCGTCAACATTCAAGATTTGAATTCAGTCCGAAGACTGAAATTAAAAAAGGCACTCCCGATAGCCATCGGGACCATCGCACAAATCTGTTCTGGAAGACTTGCGTCCGAGACAGGGTTTTATCAAATTGAAAGCTAGAGAAGCTCCCGGCGGAGCTTCTTGAAAATATCAATTTGCCGAAAAAGTATACGCGAGGTCATTTGCTCTCCATCCTGCAACGGTATAATATTTCTTTGTGATTAACATTGTTTTAGCCCATAATTTTGAAGCTTCATCCTTGAACAATTCATCGTTTTTCTGTGATTTCGTGGCCCAATCCAATCTGTTTTTTCCCCACCCAACAAATGCATACCCGGGCTCATTTCCGAAGACAATCTTATAGGTAATGATACCGCCGGGAGCATTTTTACTTTTATGTAGGTTCAACCATTCGCCAACTATTTTTTCAGCCTCAGCTTCTTTACCTGGTTCGGGATACCAATATAAAACTGAACGGAATAGTTCATCCTCAGGAGCATTAAGGTAAGAAAGACCCGCAACTCGCATTGCGATAAATGAAGTTTGTGACTCCAGGCATTTGTCCATTTCACGAAACAAATTCGCAACTGTTTCCTTTCCAATTTTTGTTTCAAGATCGCCGAACATGTTTTTATCCATGTCCGCAAAACTTTTTATTGGAACAAGATGGTTGTACGAGTTGTCATCATAAGCGCCGGAAATCCACGATATATTTAATTTGTTTTGCTGACAAGCCGTTTTTAATTTCTTTACGGCTTCGCGATACGCCTGATCCATTGATGGTTTTACCTGATGTCTGTAAACGGCAAACATTTGATCTTGTGCCAGCAGCGACACCGTCATCGCCAGCGAAAACAGAAATACAATGATTTTTTTCATACGAAATTGGGTTTGATTGATTTGGTAAATTTTCGAGAGTTTGCCTCTCAGATTTACCATACTAATGAACAACTTTTACAGATCAATTGATATCCCGTAAATCAGGGACTGAGTTTATCAACCGCTTTCTTAAATGAAGTCTTTCACGTGCCTTTGTTGGTATTACATCGTTCATAACCGGCGAGCTAAAAGGAATGAGTGTTCTGCGATTCACGTGTTACAATAAACCATTAGCGTCACAAACAAAACTGCTATCCTTAAGGTTGTACTACCTGTCCGACTCGGAGTGTGAATTGCTTGATTCAGGTCGATTGTTGAGGTGACGAAGGAGGTATATCATATTTGTCGGTGAAGGTCGGTACCCCTGGGAGAGTTATCTTCCTAGGCAAATTGCTTTCAGTCTCTTACTTATTCGTTTTCGGTAGTGACACCATCAAAGGCACGAAACCAAGATTTGGAAAAAAGAATATCTTCATCCTAAAATCCCCCATGAAACCATTTGAATTTGTATTGGTCATTATTTCTGTGATAGTTGGTCTGGTGTTGACTGAATTCGCAATTGGCGTTTCCTATATGGTTCAACACTACAGAACAGCAACTTATTATTGGCCTCACAATGCATTTTTAGTATTAGGATTTATTGCTTGCCTTAATTATTGGGCCGCGCTGTATCGCTTGAGAACTGTGCCAAGCTGGAGTGTTCCTCAGTTTGGAATAATTGTCATTACTGGTTTGTTCTTTAGCATTTTATCTCAAATAATTACCCCAGATCAGGATAATTTTGATTACGACTACAAGAGATATTTCCATGAAAACGCGGATGTTCTCTACGCACTGCTTATTTGTTTGGTTATTTCTCTTGTGCTCGAGACTTACTTGTTAAAAATTAAAGCTAGAAACCGAGAGTGGTTTATAACGATGTCCATAAATATTTCACTAGCCTTAAGCGGTTTGATTTTCGCCAATGAAACGTACCAGGGATTGGTGGCTATCATTTTGCTCTGCGGACAAATTTATACTATGTACTCAAACCGGATAATAGTTAAGGAAGACTAAACCGAAAGCACAAGCTCAAACCAGATGATCCATCTGCAACGGGGTGGGTAGTTCAGGAAGCTAAGGAACAAGCAAAGGTTTATTTAAGACGGGGCGAACCGTTTGCGTGGAATGCGAAAACATCACGAAGCAGATGCGTACGCAATGGATAGATTTGTTTGTTTCTTACAAAGCGCGTGTCAACCTGATCTATATCGAGGTTCCCTATAAAGATTGGTTGAAGCAGAATAGCAACAGAGAACATCCGGTACCAATGAATGTAGTGGAAAGAATGCTGGCAAAGCTTGAGGTTCCTACGTTAGATGAAGCGCATCATGTAAAGTATGGAGTGTAGTGTAGGAGAGAGCTTATTTGCTCTTTCTTACTTATCGTTTCCCACGGTTCCTTCTATGTGCACCAATTAAAAACCATAGGCAGGTGAACAATAGAAGCACGATGATCGAACTGTATAAATGAAAGTGTTTGAAGGAAACATCCATTTTTGGTTTTTCTATTCCACTATGACTCCATGCGATAAATGCATCAGCGATTGGAAGCTTACCAAGAAGGTATTGCTTATGATCTTCGCTTTGTATTGGAATTCCAAATGCCTCTACAGCATTCCTCACCTTTAAACTAGATTCATCCTCACCATATAGAGATAATGTTTTCATTCCAACAATCGTAGCTGCGCCCCCAAAACCCAGGATAACTGGTCCAGAGTCAATGTCACCATTTCCTGATTCGCCCTTGGCATATTCACGGATTCCTGTTAGACCAAATTGGTTGTCTACAAAATTCTTGTTAAAGAGGAGAAATTGATCTTGTGCAAACTGTAAATCAATATCTCGAAGAAATATTAACATCAAAGCCATTGACGATCCTCTTGCGCTCTCTGCAGCCAATCCATTATTCGGGTGGACTGTGTGCGGAACCATTCCACGACTATCTAGTTTCTTTTTCACCTCTTGCAGCCACTCTTTGACAATGTCTGTATAGCGCGGTTCAAAAACTTGATCATGTATAGAGAGTGACGCCACACATAACATCACATCGGCCGGCCACGCTGCACTATGATAACTTTCAGGATACGTTGTTTGTTGAATTGCATTAGCAATTTTGTCGCACTGTTGCCGGAACTGCAGAATCTCTTGTTCATTTCTCATGCTCACGGGTTCTAGTCGGAGCTTCGAACCCAACACATATGAACTCCAACCGTTGTAAAAAGCTCCGTAGGGCATCGGAAGATCCTTGCTAAAAGGTGATTTTCCACTTCCAGAATCTATTTTTGTCCACACTTTCTGAATTTCAGCATGCCCTTCTGCGAAGTAGGCCTGATGTTCTTCATGACGCAGGAATGATGTCCAGGCTAACGCGTAGATCGCGTTCAGAAACACATAACCTTCAGGATAGATTTCTTGCATCTCGACATCTGCATTTTCATTAAGAGCTCGTTGCAATCCTCTGAGCTGGTTGAGGAGTTCGAATTGGATTGTATCGTCTCCGCGCATAATAACTTCAGGTTGATAGTGTACATTCACATTTACCAACGCGATAATGATCATGATGAAAAGGAGCAGGCTCGTTAGTAGATATTTGAAAAGTTTTATCAGCACGATTGTTTAAGTTAATCACAGTTTAGAAAAATTCTAACTTTTACAATTTGTTTCAGTAATCTTTGCCGATTCAATAACTCAGTCTTACCTTTGTTACACCATTTCACCTCTATCGTTTCATTTAAACAGAGGAAATTATGTTGGTCTTTAGTTCACATATCACCCTTAAGCAGTGCTGGTAAAAAATTACCAGATCCAATACTGCTTTATCTTTTTTCAAATCATTATTTAAAAAAACGCACAGGCTTTGACATGATTTTTCTCTATGCTTTATATTAAAGCATAACCAGGTTTTTCATGCGCAAAACTCAGCACTACAAAATTGCTGAGGTGCTAAAACTATGGGCAAACAAAAATTAAATATTAAGGATTTATCAATCATCAATTTCCCTTCGGAGGTAGCAAAGAGCCTGTCCTTAAATATTATGAACAGGCATTTCAAACACCTCCCTAACGAAGAAAAGTTGATGCTGATACAAAACGTGCTTGAGCATCCTAAGACATACTTAAATAACGAACTGCTTAGTTTACTCGCACACAAACTTTATTCTGCGCCAGTAAATGAAAGTTTTAATAGCTATGAACTTGAAGATGAACCGAAACATTTCGATGTCTTTGGAAACAAGCATATCGAATTAAATGCAATCAAACAGATGGAGCTCGTGATGCGTCTTCCAATTTCTGAACGAGGTGCGCTCATGCCTGATGCACATCAAGGTTATGGTATTCCTATTGGAGGCGTGCTGGCAACAAAGAACGAAGTGATTCCTTATGGCGTCGGGATGGACATCGGGTGCAGGATGGCTTTAAGTATTCTGGATCTTCCGGGCAGCTATGTGGATCATCACTCGTATGAAATTAAGAAAGTGCTCCAGGAGCACACACATTTTGGTAATGAGGGAGGGCTCGATTCCAAGCCAGATCACGAGGTGCTGGAGAATGAAGTATTTCAAGAAACGGCTTTGCTAAGAAAGCTTCATGGAAAAGCAGCAAGACAACTTGGAAGCTCTGGCTCTGGAAATCACTTCGTGGAACTTGGAGTAATCGAAGTAGACGAGCAGAATAGCCTCGGCCTTAAAGCGGGTAACTATGCAGCAATCTTGTCGCACTCGGGCTCACGCAGCTTGGGTGCAAACCTTGCTCAGCATTACACTGACATTGCCATGAGCAAATGCAAGCTACCCAGGGAAGCGAAGCATCTTGCGTGGTTGGATTTGAATAGCGAAGAGGGACAGGAATACTGGCTATCCATGAACCTTGCTGGTGAATACGCAAAAGCTTGTCATGATGTGATTCACCAGAACATTTGTGAGGCAATCGGTGTCACCACACTCAAGGCTGTTGAGAACCATCACAACTTTGCATGGAAAGAGCAATTGCATGATGGACATGAATACATCGTCCATCGCAAAGGCGCAACTCCAGCGGCTAAAGGTATTCTCGGAATAATTCCCGGAAGCATGACAGCACCCGGATACATTGTAAGCGGACTTGGTAATGAATCGTCTTTAAACTCTGCTGCACATGGAGCGGGCAGAAAAATGTCGCGGCTTAAAGCAAAGAATTCTGTCACGATGAGCAGTCTTAAGAAAGAATTGCAGGCAGAAAAAGTGACACTGATCGGAGGAAGTCCTGAAGAAGCGCCAGGTGCCTATAAGGATATTGAGCTAGTTATGAAGAGCCAGACAACATTGGTAAACATTGAAGGCAAATTTCATCCTCGCGTTGTGCGGATGGCAAAAGATTAAAATTATGAACTATAATTATGAGAGGCTCCCATTGGAGCATTTCCGATTAAAGTCGCTGAGAAGAAAAAAGAGATTACAATATCTCGACTTCGACAAGAAGCTGATCAAGTTGTACAAGGAAGAACGCGCCATCTCAAAGCAAATATGGAATCTTGGCTATGAAGAATTGAACCCTCCCATTCAAAAAGGATGGAAGCGATCTTTTGTATTACTAGATGATGTACGCAGAAGTAAAGATGGCAGGTTTTTTCAAGGAATCCTTGATAAGATTAACACAGTACAGTATTCGTGGAAAAAAGATTTTAAAGGGAAGCGAAGGCAGCGTGGAAAAAAGATATACGTTGTGCGGGAGCAGGAACTTGAACGGTTGGGAGAATTATCATTAAGGAAAAAGAAATTTAACCCTGAAGAATTGGAGTACTTTAATATAGCGCGTGTTCCTGCCGGGAAAGCAGGTGAGGGTCTTTGGCTTTATACATTTCAAGAGCCTTGGCGTTACAAACTTAAGATCGAACCCAATATTATCAGGCGGACTAAAGTTAAGGACTTCGATCTGGAAAGGAGAGCGAATGAAATCGAGCATTATTTTGACCGAAACCATTTAAGACCAAGAATGTCCAAAGTCGTGCATGGACGATATCAATGGCGCTTACGGTATCACTATGAAGGTGAATTGCCGAAATATGAATACGACCCTTTCAAGAACCGATCATTTGCAGATATTTTGGATGAATACATGCCAGACGATAAATCACTTATTGTAAGATTTAAGCCCTCGAATTCCGAGGGTTTATTTTTTTGTATATGGATTAGTAGTCAGGAAACCCATTTTAGTGTGCACTAAAACGAAAAATTTTAATTATGGCGCGACTCGACGATGGTGGCCGGGTGTCAAAAGGAAACGGAATAAATTTGTTTTTAAAAAAAGCCGAAGGCACATTGAATTTATGCCGGAGATGTTGAACTTGATTAGCGCTCTCGGTTCTATTGATAATTGCTATGTAAGTACACGCATGAAAACGCAGTGCGGTCATCTTCCAGAATTGCAACATTGCAAATGACTTCTCCCGCACAGTTTTTGTCAACAGGTTGAGATTCGATGAATGCATGGAAGAAAGCAAAAGGCAAAGACATTCAAGCGAATGCCTTTGCGGTAAAGTTAAGCCGAATACAATGCCGTGATCAGCTACACTGACCGTTTCTCTTCTTAGCGGGTGCTGGATATTGCAAACACCCGGAGGAATATTATTTCTCGACTGCATCCTTCTATTTGAGAGGTGATGTTAATTTTATTTTTCTCAAACATGTAGATGATGGTTGAGTGAACCGATGTGGTCATCAGTGTGCGTAGTCGTGTTGGAGAAGAACGCCAACACGGGCGGTTTGCGTGGTTAAACTGATGAGTGAGGAAGACCAACGAAGGCTTTAAACACTCTTTGAACCTTAGGGTGTGGGAGGGATATGTGGCTGCGCAATCGGTGTTGATGTGGTGGCAAAAGCAACTTGTGCAGCTGACGAAAATACGTTCTCGAAATTTTGAAGTGCTAAGCAATATTCCTAGATTAATTTATGGTTTCTCACAAAACACTGATTATTGGCGTCTTTTTATTCATCGTTAATTTAAATGCTGTAGCACAGGAGATTTGGACGATTGGGCCAATGTTGCATGTGAACTTTGGACGAGGAAAGCCTACCGTGTCTTTCGCCATAGAAGCAGCATACTGGAATGTCAGCAACTTCCCTCACAGTGTCGATTTTGGAATTGAATTCGATCGCAGAAAGACAACAAGATTTTACTCAGAGCTGCAAACAGGCATTGGTGTCGCGGGTGTGTCTGTAGGTCCGGTGTTGCAAGTTGGAGGAGGAGATGGCGCGAAACTAGGACTTCAGGGTACGGCCTGGATTAATTATTACATTGGTTTGGATTACAGAATGCGCTTTTTCCGCGACCAAAAACATCGTAGCGTTGGCCTCTATGCAAAAGCTCCAGTAGCCACGACAGGCC
>CBQWHS010000177.1:0-7440 GCA_967728665.1 uncultured Chryseosolibacter sp.
AGATCATTTGTTACGGCATTGAAAAATATTGTGAAGGCAAACGTGCTCGCGATGCAGTGCATCCTTGAAGTCAGGCCAGATGCAATATTTATTCAAAGTGAATCATCCGAATATTTTCACGCGGACAATCCGAAGGCGATTAAGCCTGCAGAGATTATGAATGCTCGAAGATTTCTTTCACTTGATCTTAATTATGGAAAACGAGTCGAATCCGAAATGTATGAATACTTGCTCGACAATGGTTTGACGCGCGAAGAGTATCATTTTTTTCTAGACAATAATCTGAAAAGACATTGCATTATGGGCAACGATTATTATCTGACGAATGAACATCGCGTTTCGGAAGATGGAAGCACGCGCGCTGCGGGCGAAGTCTTCGGCTATCACGTAATCACTACACAGTATTATGATCGATATCGGTTACCCATGATGCATACGGAAACAAATATCATTGAGGGTCCTATAGGAAATGAAGCTGTGAATTGGCTCTGGAAAGAATGGGCAAACGTAATGCGTGTTCGAAACGATGGAATGCCGATCGTCGGATTTACATGGTATTCATTAACGGACCAGGTAGATTGGGACACTGCTTTACGGGAGAACAACAATCATGTAAATCCTCTTGGGTTGTTTGATCTGAATAGGAACATTCGCGCGGTTGGAATTGAGTACAAAAATCTGATTTCCAACTGGCGGGAAGTTCTTCCAATGCAGAGCGTGTGCATGGCTGTTCCCATCGACTATGAACAGTCGAAGTCTGAAGAACGCAAACGAAATGAAAAGGCGGAAGCAGATGAAAAAAATGTGATTGAAGCTCCGGAGGTTTTTGAATCAAGTAAAAACGCAAATGGCAATAAGGTTCCAAAATAAAGTTGTGATCGTAACAGGAGCGGGCAGTGGAATAGGTCTCGCTACAGCGAAACGATTTGCTGAGGAAGGGGGGCGCGTAGTGCTGGTGGATATAAATTTAAAGGCATTGGAAGCCGTTGCAGATGATGTAGTGAATGCCGGATCGCCAGAAATTCTCTTGTCAGCTTGTGACGTGAGCCGCGAGTCTGAAGTAATCCAGACTGTGAATGAGACTATTCGAAAATTTGGAACAGTTGATGTCATCGTCAACAACGCAGGTTTAATGATCTTTAAAAAATTTGAGGAACATACCGATGAAGACTGGATGAAGATATTGGGTGTTGACTTGCTAGGAGCTTTCTATTTTATCAAACAAGGTTTTCTTCACATGCAACCCGGTGGATCGATTGTTAACGTATCAAGCATACATGCAGTTGAAACACAACCGATGGTTGCATCTTACGCAGCGGCAAAAGTTGCAGTGTTGTCGCTGACGCGTTCTGCCTGCATTGAGGGAAAAGATAAAGGCATTCGCGTGAATGCAATTTTACCAGGCGCAGTTGACACACCGATGTTGTGGAATAATCCGAATGTTAAATCCGGTGTTGAAAAAATTGCCAAAAGTGATGTTGGCAAACCTGAGGACATTGCTGCGGCGATTGCATTTCTTGCTTCTGATGATGCTGCGTTTGTGGATGGTGCATCAATGACTGTGGATGGGGGTAGGCTGAATAAACTCTAAAAATTATGGAGGCGTTCAGGTTTTATTGCTGAGGTCGTGTTTAATACTTTCTTCCAGCATTTTAAACGAATCAATTGTTGATTGTAATTCTCCCTTCGCTGAAGGCTCGCCACTGATAAGAAGTTCTTTAAGGCGTTTGATTACTTCGTTGAACTCTGCATTGTCAATGATCGCTAACGATGTGCTCATTTTGTGAACAGCTTTTCTAAAGCAGCCAGCATCTTTTGTTTTCACCGATTCCTCCAATGAGTTTCCAAGCTCCTCAAGATTTTTGGTGATAAGCGTTGCCAGTTGTTTTGCCAGTTCTTCATCGCCCATCGTGTAGTCTTCCAAATTCAATTTGGTTTTTGCGAACGGTTTGAAACTTGAAAAATTTTCGAGATGCGTTGTTATCGTTCGCTTCAGCTCAACGGGATTGAAAGGCTTGGTCACAAAATCATTCATGCCGGCTGCCAAAACTTTTTCGCGAATTTCTACCATGGCGTCAGCCGTGAGAGCAATGATTGGAATTTGTTGAAAATACTGACCGTTCAATTTTCGAATAATGGCTGTTGCACCGTACCCATCCATATTCGGCATCTGGAGATCCATCAACACCAGATGATATTCCATCGACTGGATTTTGCCGATAGCCTCCGTGCCATCATCGGCAAAATCAATTTCTACGTGCCATTGCTTCAGGAAGTTGGAAGCGACAATCTGGTTCACACGATTATCTTCCACCAGTAAAATCTTAGCACCGGCGAGTGATGTTTCAATCTTGTCGGTCTTTGATTGCTTCCCGCGCTCCAGGGAGCCGCGTTCTAATTTGAGTGTGAACGAGAAAATGGAACCAACGCCAAGGATGCTGGAAACATTTATATCCGATCCCATTAGCGAAAGCAAATTTTTAGTGATCGTCAAACCGAGGCCAGTGCCGCCAAATTTTCGGCTTGTGTCACTGCTTGCTTGGGAGAAGCTTTCAAAAATATTGTCTAGCTGATCTTCGCGAATGCCTATGCCAGTGTCTGTTACTTTAAATTCAGCAAAGAATGAGTCATCATCGGCTTTGATGGATTTCACCTCCAGCGAAACGTAACCACGCTCCGTGAACTTGATCGCGTTTGAGAGAAGGTTGGTTAAGATCTGTGTTATCCGAACCTGATCACCTTTCACAACACGGGGAAGTTTTTCGTCCCAGTTGAAATTTAATTTAATGTCCTTGTCTTCAGTTTTTTTTCGGAGAAGGTTAACGGTATTTGAAACTGCAGTGCTGATATCAAAATCAATATTTTCAAGGATAATCTTGCCAGCTTCAATTTTGCTGAGATCAAGAATGTCGTTAATGATCGCTAATAAATTTTCTCCGGAGTATTGCAGCAACCGTAATCGTTCTGATTGTTCTGGAGTAGGTTTATCTGTCAGGAGCAAATTAGTGAGGCCGATAATTGCATTCATCGGCGTGCGTATCTCGTGACTCATCATGGATAAGAACTGGCTTTTAGCTTTTGTCGCAGCCTCTGCTTTTTGTTTGGCCTCTTCCAATTCCGCCTCCGCCTGTTTTCGGAAGGTGACATCACGACTCGTGATTTGGAAACTTGTTAATTCGCCTTCTGTGTTGAATACCGGTTGAATAAACGAGTCAAGCCAGATGATACCAGCATCTTTTTGGTTAATCCGATATTCAAGATGTTGTGTCTCGCGATCGTTTTTTGCCTTGGCTGCGGCCAATGAAAAATGGCTCACATCTTCCGGATGAATATGATGGCGGATATCAACATTTAAGATGTCAGTGATCGCATAACCAAAAACATATTCGGCCGATGACGAAACATAAACGTACCTGAAATGGTCATCCATCAGCGCCGTGAGGTCCTGGGCGTTCTCCTGTAGCTGGCGATATAATTTTTCGCTTTCAGCTAACTTCGATTGCGCCTCGCGAAGCTCCGTTATATCTGTCATTGTGCCGATATATCCCGAGTAATTTCCATTCGGCCTAAAAGGAACCGCATTGGACTTAACTAAACGTATACCGGAGACCGGATTCTGAAAACGGAACTCCAGGTCAAAGTCAGTATTCGCTTTGGTTGATTGCATCCACCTGGAAAATACTTCCGCTTGGTCTTCAGGGTGTATCGATTGTGCCCATCCATCGCCCAGTGCTTGTTCTCTTTCTAATCCAGCGACTTCTGACCAGACTCTGTTAACAAAAGTACAAGCGCCATCTGTGTCCGTTTGGTAAATTCCGATGGGAGCGTTCTCTGCAAGTAGTTTAAAACGTTGTTCACTCGCACGCAACGCGTCTTCCGAAAGTTTTCGTTGAGTAATGTCGCGGTTAATGCTTTGTATGCCTGTCACATTTCCGAATTCATCTTCGAGGATATTCGAAACCGCTTCCATCCACACGTAAGTGCCATCTTTTTTTCGCAACCTGAATTGCTGAACGATGTGCCGATTTTTGGCAGAACCAATTTCCGATGGAGCCGATAATGAACTGATGTCCTCGGGGTGGACCAACTCGATACCGCGTTTGCCAATTAATTCTTTCTGATCATAACCAAGCAGATGCTTAATCGATGGCGAAACGTATGTAAACTCATTGTTGACATTAAATATTGAAATGACATCGGATGTCTGTTCAGAAATAGAACGGAACAACAATTCACTTTGCTGCAGACGTTGCTGCACTTCTTTAAGCGTGGTAATGTCACGAGCGACGACCGTAACCTTCTCGACCCACTCATCTTTAAAGAACATCTTTACATTCTGTCCCACCCAAATTGTTTTATTCGACTTCGTAATCATTGGAAACTCGAAGTATGAATTTTCAGATCGACTGTGCAGCTGCGCCTTGTAGTAACTGCGGAGTTCGCCCTGAAAATCACTCGCTACGAGATCCCAATAATATTTTTGTTTTAGCTCCTGCTCGGAGAATCCACTAAGGCTGACCAGGGTGGGATTGACATACGAAAATCGACCATCACTGCCTAGTTCGTAAATCATATCGGTTGCGTTCTCCACGACTTCGCGGTATTGCTTTTCGCGAACGCTCATTTCTTCCTTCAAGGCGCTGACAAAATCGAGGTTGGCTCTTAGCTCTTCTTCCGTTGAAGTAAGTTCTTCATTGGTGGCAATAAGCTCATGGTTTTGCTCGTGATATTTTTTATTAACGGCAATGAGATCGCGCATAACAGGGCGGAACAACAGGAAAAATTCCATCAGCAATATCACAGCTGACGTCACGGCCAGGGCCCACTCAACACCTTTCAGATTTTTTAATTTTTGTTCAGCCTCAAGCTGCAGTCGTGAAACGATTTGCTCCATCTTCATCAAATATGTCAGCTCATGTTTTGAAACAATGATGACCGCCTCGTCTACGGTAGATTTGTGGGGATCTTTGATGATGGCATCGCAAGCTGAAACCATCGCAGCCATCGGAATGGAGATGTCTTTCAGCATGGCATTGATTACAGGCGAATTCTTTCGCGTAAGCGTATCCAACTGAAGCTTTCGGTGTGCATCTTTCCATTGTCGAAGCAGATTTTTGAGTGTATCCATTGCGCCTGACTGAATTGAATTTTTCTTCTCCAGGTCGTTCTGCGTATAGAGCACCCGTTTGATAATCCGTTGGCTCAGCATCCGTTGGCGTCCTGCCAGATTTATTAAGCTGGCGTCCGAGTTTTGCTGACCAAGATCATATTGGATAACAACTTGTGTGATGATAATCGTAAGCAAGATTGTGACAATGAACAGGACGTATTGTCTATTGAATGATTGTATGTTCTTTATCGGCAACATAGGTTCAATAGGCAATATCGGTGAATCGGTTTAAATTTTCAGGCCTTTTATTTCGCTGTTTTATAGCATTATCACGATAAACTACCTTGGGCAGATATTTAGATTGGTCTTGAGCGCGAATTGTAAAATTTTTTTTATAACTTTTATTCTGTGAAGATCCTTTTATGTGATGATGATGAGGCCCTCATCAGCATGATTCGTTTCAGACTCTCCCGGGAAAATTTGGGAGAAGTGATCAAAGCAATAGATGGAAGAGAAGCCAAAAACCTATTGAGGCAAGAGGATTTTGACCTGGTTATCACCGACATCCACATGCCTTTTCACTCTGGCCTCGAAATCACGACATTTATTCGAAATGAGTTAAAGAAGGACACACCAATTATTGTGCTGTCCGCCGAAGGCCTGGAAGACACCGTGCTGCAAGCTTTCGAACTTGGCGCAAATGATTTTATTACCAAACCATTTAGCCCCGCCGAACTTGTCGTTCGCGTAAAAAGAATTCTACGTAAAACGTAATGATAAACTTAGTCACTGATCTGTTTTTCAGATTGACAACGTTGGGTCAATTGCTGGTAGCACTGGCGGCAGCATTATCATTATTGGGTCTGATTTTCGTTTTGATTCTTTTTTCATCACGCGCTATTAAAACGGCACGGGCAGCTCGCACTGAAGAGATCAAAGTGCGAACTCGAAAAATTGTGACTGGCCTTGTGATGACTGAAACTTTCCAGGAGCAGAATCATCCCATACCCGCGTTCGTGTATCAGTTAACTCAGCTGCGTCACGTGATTAAGAAGTCTGATTTTAACAGGCAGATTGTGCTTGATCAGATTATTGACTTGAAAAAGAGCCTCTCCGGTAATGCGCTGATTCCGCTTTCGATAATTTACAACGCCCTAAAACTGCATGAGATAAGTTTACGAAAATTAAGCTACTCAACATGGTATCACAAAGCACAAGCCATTCGCGAACTGTCGGAAATGCAGTATCGGGCCGTTGTGCCAATGATTACCAAATATGTGAATAGCAGTAATTCTATTTTGCGGCAGGAGACCATCGTGGCGCTTTTGCAATTGTCACAAGGGAATCCGCTTGTGTTTTTGAATGATTACAAAGGAAACATAACACTCTGGATGCGAATAAATCTTCATCGCAGTCTTCAAAGATTGGACTTCCGTAAATTGCCAACGTTCAGTGATTGGTTCACACACGAGAATGAAAGTGTTGTCCTGTTTTGTCTTAGCATGACTCGTGCATTTCGTCAACTGCAATCACTTCCTGAATTAGTCAAGTTACTCTATCATCAAAACGAAAGAATTGTTGCTCTTGCGATTAAAACAATTTCTGTGCTTGGCGCTGACGAATACTGTGCTTCGATTTCCGGATTGATTCCGAATTACAAAGACAATAAAAAAATACTTCTTCGGATTGTTCGCGCTCTCGGTAACATTGGTACCGCAGCTGATCGTGAAATTCTTTTGCCTTTTTTACGACATGGAGAATACGAACTGCGTTTTGAAGCAATGAAGTCCATGAAAAAATTGGGAATAGACCTACTTACTCTTGCCGAGACAACTTCTGACGCTGGAACGCGAAGAATCGCCAATCATCTCACCGAACCATTGCTTAATTGATGTACAACGCATTGGACATATTTTATTCCACTGTCAACGCGATGATGTTGTTTTATGCGCTGACGATTTCCACGGCTTACCTTGTCCTCGCGTTAATTTCATTGTGGACGATGAGGCAGTATATGCACCGGCATCACTTTATTGATTATAAGTACATACTTTCTTCGCCTTTCGCACCGGGCATTTCATTAATAGCGCCCGCCTACAATGAAGGTTTAACGATAATTGATAATGTTAAATCGTTGATGTCAATCATGTACAACAATCACGATGTGATCATCATTAACGATGGCAGCAAGGACGACACACTTGCAAAGATGATCGATGCTTTCGATTTGATTTTGGTAAACTTTGATAATCAATACCTCATCCCAACAAAAAATGTTCGTGGCATTTACAAATCAAAAAATCGCGCGTTTAAAAAGTTAATGGTGGTAG
>CBQWHS010000178.1:0-7419 GCA_967728665.1 uncultured Chryseosolibacter sp.
CGAAGTCTATCGACTTGCAGAGCACATCCAGCCTTGATTTCTTAATTTCAAACTTCGTCTTTAAAAACTTCTGTTTCGAGCAAAACAAAACAATTCCCACGTTGAGAAACTCTTCACGCTCAACATGCGGAACTACACGCAATACTGCATACTCAAACAAATCATTTTCCTGCATGCTGTGCTTCCTCAATAAATGTGTGCGAATTTAATAATCGTGTTGTTAAAAAATCAACATAAGCCCGGCGATGTTGGTCGATCGTATCAAAAGGACTCTCGGTTAACCAATCGTCCGGTATCAGCAAAATAATTTCTCTTATTTTTTCAGCAGATAGCCTAGCGCTGAAATCGGAGTTCACGGCATCAAGCTCTGTTGCCTTCGAAAGAAAAACATGATCTTTAATTTTTGGAAATGCTTTGGCACCGTCCCAATTATCCCAGGCATGGTGGAAGTATAATGACGCGCCATGATCGATCAACCAAAGCTCCTTGTGCCACCAAAGCATATTGGTATTCCGAACAGTGCGGTCAACGTTCATCAGCAATGAATCAAGCCAAAGAATTTCCGATGCGATGCGTGCCGATACATGAACTGCCAATGGATCAAACGTAATCGCACCGCTTAAATAATGAAGGCCAAGATTCAACCCGGTACTCGCCTTCAGTAAGTCCTGAATTTCTTCGTCCCCTTCGATACGGCCAAATACTGAGTCTAAATTTGCGAATACAATTTCGGGCACTTTAAAACCGAGGAAGCGAGCGATCTCGCCACCAATAAATTCGGAGATCAACGCTTTTTTACCTTGGCCTGCGCCTCGAAATTTTAACACATATAAAAAGCCGTCATCTGCCTCAACAATGGCTGGTAGCGAACCACCCTCGCGAAGTGGAGTAACATATCGTGTCGTATTTACGGATCGAATTGTCATTATTTAAAATCGTGCTAAAGTAATATAAATCGTTTTGTGAAACAGCAGTTTTTCCTTGGCGTCAGTACCAATGCTACTATTTATAGTGTGTACTTTTTTCGCAGAAGATGAATGGTTGAAGATGGTTTTAAAATATCGAATGCCCCTTTAAGTGGTATGTAAGTTTGCAAGTGGTGGACGTACCTTGCAACATGTTTCGGTTGACTTTTCTCGTAGTTTTTATACTTGTATTTGCTGCATCAAGAGGCCAACAATATTCCGCGCAACAATTTTCGATTCGCGACGGACTTCCGCAATCCGAAGTTACAGCAATTGCAGAAGATCAATTCGGATACCTTTGGATTGGCACTGGCAGTGGAGGAATTGTTAAATTCGATGGCAAAGAGTTCACCTCATTCAGTACTAAAGATGGCCTCCTTTCAAATTTTGTGAGCGATGTAGAGATCGACAAGGATAACAATATCTGGATTGGCCACATGATGGGTGTGTCCAAGTTTGATGGAAAAAAGTTTTCTACGTTTGTGGTTCCGGATACTATCCGGCAATTTGGACGCGTCAAGGATGTTGTCATCGACAATGACACGCTGTTGCTCGTCACAGGAAGTGGCCTGCTGGGAAAAATTTATAATGACAGCCTTTACACCTGGAAGCGACATCCATATGTGAGCAAGGACCGCTGGCTGTACACGATTCAAAAAGGAAAGGATAATACGCTGTATTTCGTTTTTTACAACGCACCAATGATCGTGCGGCATAAAAGCAAAGTGGCATTCACTGATATTGGATTCAAACCTGTGAATAAAGATGCAAAGCATGTCGTTTCACAATACATTGTCAATTATCGAAATGATGTCGTTGTTGCAGTGGCGAAGCAACTCGTCATTGTGAATAATAAAGGTGGAAAAGTTCCTGTTCCTGGTGAGGTTCCGTTCTCTCCCATGTACTACGATGAAGAGACCGGCGAGTGGTGGCACCGAAGTTTGAAGACGGATTCTGTTGTTGTGTCGTCTGCATCCGGAAACACAGTACTTCCAATACCAGTAAGCACTAAATTTCTTTTTAAGGATAATGAAAATAATTTTTGGGCTGCCACGGCTGATAACGGTTTGTTCAAAATAAGCAAGAAGAAAATTTACCTGAATGAGTCAACTGCAGGTCTCAAGATAAATTCTATCCTACAAGTGAGTGACGATGAGTATTGGTTTGGAACATTCGGGCAAGGATTGTATCGATTGAAAAACAATCGTACGTCAAAAATTTATTTCGACACCAAATTTGTTCGTCGTAACAGCATAACCGGAATGGCGCTATCACCGAAAAAAGAAGTTTGGGTTTCGACGGATTTTGGAATCGGCGTTTTCAGACAAAACGGTGATTCGATCAAGTGGATGAGCAGACGCAATGGTTATCCATTTTACCAGGTAACACACATTACGTTTGATGATAACGGCACTGCATGGCTGGCAACATTGAACATGGGATCCGTTGTCATGAGAGGTTCAAATGTAAAATTACTGAATGCAAAGACTGGCAACAATTTCACGAACACCGTTTATACTTCTTTTTATAGTCCCTATTATAATAAGATGATGCTGGGCTTTGAAGATATGTATCAGCTTGCGGATACCGTTGCAGCCAAAACAATCAGTATTCCAAGCTTAAAAAATTCTTCGATTGTCTCGCTGAACAGTTACCAGGATTCTCTTGTTTTGATTGGTTCGAATGGTGCCGGCGTCCTTCTTCACAGTCCGAAGACAGGTGTGAAGGCCAACTTAACAAAAGCGACAGGCTTCGTATCTGACTTCGTGTATTTTGCAAATGAAGATAGTGAAGGAAATATTTGGGTTGGTACCGAGAAGGGAGTAAGCCGGATAAAGCTCAATGATCGCTATCAAATTATCAAGCATCAGTTTTATGAAACCAGTGAGACTAACCAGGATGCGTGTGTTACAGATGGTAAACTTTTGTTCGGTACGATCGATGGAATGTATCAATTCAATAATGACACATCAGAAACAACGCCCGGCAAAAACTTCGCTTTGCATTTCACTGCTATAGAGGCCGATGGCGCAAACAGACTCCCTGCTGCAAACTTGTTTGATGTGACAGAGCAAGACCTAAGCCTTCCGTTTGATCGTAGTTCGATTAGGTTTTCATTTAATGCGATCGAAAAAACAGATCCGGATATTATCAGGTATAGTTACAAACTGGAAAACTTTGATAATGACTGGTCTGCACCCTCGGCGATGAAGCAGGCGAGTTATAGCAATTTACCTCCCGGCGAATACACGTTTCGAGCCCGCGCGATTGACATGATCACCGGCACGGAGAAAAATGGATTGGTTTATGCGTTCACGGTTACGCCACCTTTTTACAAGACGCCAGCATTCATTTTCTCAATGGTCTCCGTTTTTATGCTGGCGGTTATTTCGTATGTCTACCTTCGCATTCGCGCCAACATTGACAAGCTTGTAACGATCGAGAAAATCCGCAGTGAGCAACAGGCGATGCTTCGTAAGGAGATGGCTCAGGACTTTCATGACGAGATGGGCAATCAGTTAGCGCGAATTATTAATTTCACATCACAGCTGCAGCTTCAGCCTGCAATGGGAGACAATCATCGGACGCTGTATAAAAAGATTGAAGACACTGCCAAGAATTTGTATAATGGGACTCGCGAATTCATTTGGTCAATGAACCCTGACAACGAGAAACTTCATCATGTATTTAATCATGTGAAAGATTTCGGGGAAACGCTTTTCGCGGAATGTGACATTCGCTTTCTTACTGAAAATAAAAGCAAGGCGACCTTAAGTCTTCCGTTCGGCTATGCACGGGAGATCACACTTATCTTTAAAGAAGCATTGACAAATGTGTTTAAATATTCGAATGCAAACGAAGTAAAATTGATGTTATCGTCAACTGATAACGGTTTTGAAATAACGGTGATCGATAATGGTATCGGCTTCAACCTCGGAAAAGTTGGTGTTGGTAATGGACTTTCAAACATGCAAAACCGCGCGAACAAGATGAAAGCCGAGTTTTCAATTTTTACAGAACCTGGAAAAGGAACGAGCATTAGTTTGTACCTCGACAGTAGTTTTCAGCACAAGGCTTCCTCAATCGGTAGATTTAAAGAGGACCTATCGTCAAAATCAAAAGTTAAGCAAGGATAATTTTTTCAGTTTGGATTTTCTTACAGCGACTTTCGCTTTCTAATTTTTTTGTCAGCCTTCCCGAACTATGTACTATATTCGCACCGCCTATGAATAATGCCAGGCATTATGCCGCAGCGATTTCCGCTTTTGTTATCTGGGGATTTTTCTCCATCCCGTTACGCGCCCTAATTGATTTTTCAGCAGGACAAATCCTGTATTACCGCATCATGTTTTCGTTGGGTGTGTTAGGGATTGTTGTTGCTGGATTTCGCAGAGCTTCATTCGCCCATGACCTACAGAAATTTAAAACGTTAGACTCCAAGGAACAGAGGCTCGTGATTTGGTTGACGCTAGGAGGGGGCGCTTTATTAACTGTCAACTGGTTGTCATTTATTTATGTTGTGAATAACATCAATGTGAAGACGGCCTCTTTTTCATATTTGATTTGTCCTGTCTTTACAGCGGTTCTTGGATTTCTTTTACTGAAAGAAAAAATTTCTGCATTGCAATGGCTGGCGGTGGCCATGTGCGCGGTAAGCTGTGTGTTGATGGGAATTAGTTCGGCCCTAGAGTTAGGTTATAGTTTATTTACGGCGATAACCTATGCATTGTATTTAATTTCACAACGCAAAAACCAAGGCTTCGATCGAATGGTAATTCTGGGTATCCAAACATTATTTTCGTTTTTGCTTTTAACTGTTTTTGTTAGTCAGCTTGCACCGGAAGTTCCGCAGTCGCCACGATTTTATGGACCAGTATTGATCATCGCTGTGCTATTTACGGTGCTACCGTTGTTCCTGAATTTGTTTGCGTTGAATAAAATCAATTCGGCAACCATTGGAATTTTGATGTATCTCAATCCACTCTTCAACTTCACGATAGCATTTCTTGTTTTTCATGAAACGATAAACAGTATTCAAGTTGTTGGATATATTGTGATTGGAATTGCGTTGATCGTCTTTAACTATCCGAACGTCAAAAAACTGGCTCCGGTGCGGAGGTAGAATTTCGAATTGTCAGTTTCAAATGAGTGATAGTTAATCTTAAAAAGATTTCACGTTGTACAATTCTATTCTGTTCCATTCTTGGTCATTGAGTGATGAGGTAATAAGGGTGAAACCTCGTTCCTTCAAACTGTTACTAAGGTTAATCGGTTAAACAAATTAATTAAGATGCTTAACTCCGGAACACAAAACTTCAACCTGAAATTATCTTCTATTTCCAATTATCGAATGACTAATTATCCAGCGACTTTCAACCCACGCTGCGCTCGTTAATACATCAAACTCCGATCCCGAAATTATTTTCTAACTCTTTTTTCCAACTCTTCCGTCTTCAAAATAATCATCCTTCCAATCTGCTTTCCATTTCTATAGGTAACTACTTTAAACATGTCCGCGCCATTGGGGAACATAATTGGCTCTTTGTATTTGTTATAGTATTGATTTGGGACTGCGTTGTCAACTGTGTAATAGATGTCGAGCCCATCGACTTCAGTTTTCAGATCAATCACTAGGTTCGTGTCGTTGCGCTTCACGTTGATGATTGGATCATACATCGCTGGCGAATAGTTAATGCCCGCGATATCAAAACGCTGAAAATGATTTTCTACACGCGACACGAAATTCGGCCAGTTCTTTTTCGACTTTGGCGACCACAGCGATTCACCGATCGCGAGCGTTCGTGGATATGTCATGTATTCCACTTGTGGTTCTACTGCAACCTGTTCTGTCCATAGATTTCCCTGTCCGCCTAAAACATATAGGCTATCAATTTCTGGAACGAGAATGTCGAATGCATAAACATCTTTTAATCGTGCAGTACTGTAGACCGGAGCTTCAATGGAAATATCACCTTGTATCATGTCGAGATAATACATAGGAGAGGGGCTCATCACAACAGGATGTTTCAAGTGTGACGCTTCAATGCCGCCTTTGCTTCCACGCCAGCTCATTACTGCTGCATTTGGAGCAACTCCGCCTTCCAGAATTTCATCCCAGCCAATGGCTTTTTTATTTTTACTCGCTACAATCTGGCTCACCCGTTTTGTAAAATGGCTTTGTAGTGCTTCACCATCTTTCAAGTTATTTTTCTTCATGAAGGCTTGAACGTTCTGATCACGTTCCCAGTAGCCTTTGTAACATTCGTCACCACCAATGTGAATGTATTCATAGGGGAACAGCGTGGCGAGTTCACCGAAAACCTTATCCAGAAATTGATAGACTTTCTCATCTGTGGGATTAAGCGTGTTGTCGATGTACATTTCAAACTTGCCACCGCCAAACCATTTTGAAAAACTACTTCCTGGGTTGACTTTGATCGTCGTATCTTTTGTTACGCACAGTTCCGGGTACGCAGCGATAGCGGCCATGCTATGACCAGGAACATCTATCTCCGGAAGAATTTCGATGTAGCGATCTTTTGCATACTGGACAATCTCTTTGATGTCCTCTTGCGTATAAAATCCTCCATCAGTTGGTTTTTCCCCTGGCTTGGGAGCGTCATTACTTCCGAATGTCCCCGTACGCGGAACGCGCCATGCGCCAACCTGGGTGAGTCTGGGAAGACTTTTGATTTCAACTCTCCATCCATTATCATCTGTTAAATGCCAGTGAAAGCGATTGATCTTGAAGCTGGCGAGTTGGTCGATATATTCTTTAACATATTCTTTCGAGAAGAAATGACGACTCACATCAAGCATTACTCCGCGGTATCCAAATCGTGGCGAATCTGTGATTGTCACTGAAGGAATTTCCCATTTCGCACTGGAGACAGATTTGCTCAGAATTTCTTTCGGAAGCAATTGCAGAATAGTTTGTACGCCATAAAAAAGACCTGCAGCGTTATTAGCCGTTACGGTAATTTTTGAGACATCAACTCGAAGCTGGTAACCTTCAGTGCCAAGTTTTGGATCGACTTTACTGTTAAGAACAAACTGGATATTTCCATTTGCAGATTCTGAGGCTTTTAATGAAAATCCTGTTGATGGATTCAGCTTTGAAATTAAATAGTTCGCTACGCGAAGTGCATCCGGTTGCTTTGCCGGAACGGTGATCAATGTATTATTTGTAAGTGTAAATTTTCCATTGGCCATTTGCACGCTGGCCGGAACAGGTATAACTGAAATGTCACGCTGAGCTAATGAAGTCAATGGCGAAAGCAGGAGCAGCAGCGTTATAAGTTGTGTGCTTTTTACACACGAGTGTTTCAGAAAAGTCATAGGCGTAGTAAGTGTTGCTGGTTATTAGTTGATGTGGTAATGTACAATCACCCTTGTGTTATCGCAATCGTTCTAACACAAATGGTTCGAGCTGTTTTTTCAACGGTAAATGTCG
>CBQWHS010000179.1:0-7406 GCA_967728665.1 uncultured Chryseosolibacter sp.
CGATGTATCAACTGGCGAATACAATGTCAAGTTTTGCGATGTGTTTGAATACATAACAATGCGATAGTTGAACACTTTATCACGGGTGTTCAAATCACCATTGCCGTCTACCAGTGTTGTATCATTTTCCAACTTTCTTCCCGTGTGAACGGCCGAATAAATTCCTCCTGCATAACCCTCCGCCCTTTGAACGACATACTCAAACGGGCCAGGAAATTGAGTTCTATCAATTTGAAAAGGCTTCGTCCACCTCACCATAATTTTACCATCGGTGTTGGAAGTTTTTTCAACAGACACATTCGTTATAACAGGTTCATCAACAAGAATAGGATCCAAACAAATTTCTGTGCTGACATAACTTTCACCACCGCGTGGCAAGGGATAGATCGCCAGTAAGCGATAACAATATTGTGCTCCCGGCGCTAAACCTTTGCCTTCATTATTATCAACATACTTGGTAATGGCTTTGTTACTCGCATCTTTCACGCCAAGGGTTGCAATTTTTGTATAGCCTAAATAATCTGGCATCCCGGTCTCGCATGAGTCCGGTTTAAAAGCAAAGCTGTCAACTCTTCTCCACACCTCGAGGGATTGGGCATTTTGACATGCATAAGGTTCCCAGTTTAACGTTGATACGCGTGTCGCCAAATTGACGGTTGCATTTACCCACTTTGGTGCTGGACCTACAACCCGAATGAACCATGTCTTAAAAGTTACCAGCTTGGTGCCTTTTGAATTATCCGTAATTTTAAAGACGACAGCATAGGGCTGTTCTTTAACATGAATACAGTTTGTTTCCCATGTAAATTTCAATTCAGCTCGCTTAGGAGTTGTCGGCTGGGGCTGCTCTGAAGGTTTTGGGCTGAATTTCGCCGGAAACTGTGCCACCGCTAAGTTGAAAATCTCCGAGAAAGCTTCTATTACCACTTGATCATTATCGGGATCTGAACCATAAATAGTTTCATTCAAAATTGTTCCAGCTTCAACGCAAACATCCTCCGGTATCTCGAGCAAGGGACGTTTGTTCTTGCAATCATCAACGATGATCTGCATATCCCTTCGAACATAACCCATGTTTACCCATGTACCTCGAATTTTACGCCACTCGATAATATTGAAAGCAACATTGTATTCACCTGCCATGCCTGGTGCATCCCACGTCAGTGTTCCGTCGATGGAATTTATTGTAAACGTTGGATGGCCAGTCCCAGCTTCATTACCGGCAGCATAGTTTGTATAGAATTTCTGATCTGCCGGATCTTTATAGTTGATGACCTGTGTGCCTTTTTCCCTGAATGGAACCACCATTTGATATGAAAGGCTATCTCCATCCGGATCGTAAGCCCCGGGATTGTGAAACCATGTCACGCCCGTACAAGCGCGATCAATGGGAGGCACCAGAAGTCTGGGTGTGTTATTACAACCAAGAAATGGGTCAACGATCAGTTTTGTCTCAATAAAAAATCTGGTATTCACGGAGGCATCCATGTTAACAACACCTTCGTTGCGGTTCGGTTCGCTATACGTAATCGTGTATTGTTGATAGCCGGAGTAAGTATGTTCGATTGTGAAAGATGCTGTTGCAATTCCTTCGCCGAGGTCGTTCCTTATCGTATTTGGCGTCTCCGGCACAAGTATCTTGGTGCCATCCCCGAAGTCCAGCCAATCATCTTCTCCGCCAAAAAGCACATTGGTGTTGATGGTGTTAGTAAAAACAGTAACCGTGATACTGAATGTAAGGCTACTGCAACTTACTCGTTTAACGATGATCTCGCCTGCGCGCAAATGGGTAGCGAAACTGCCAACACAAAACGTCAGCATGATCACCATGGTGAAAAACAAATGTCGAATGAATGAACGAGACCTCATTACAGAGAGAGAAGATTAGTAAAATTAATCAGTGATATAGGATTCAGTTACAATATAAAACCTTGTTCCAGAACCCCAAATTAACATTCAAGTAACGGTTATTACGTCAATTTAGTCTGAATTTTGTCGATTTCTTTACGGATTGCAACTTCAATTCTAAACAGTTTTCCAATTATCAAACAGCCATCACTTACCTTCAGTATACTTTCCGTATGAACGTAAAACATTTTTTAAACTTTAATGAGCATCTGATTCTCATTTTTAGTGACAAGTTTTAAATTGCATAAACCAAACTACTACTCTGAACGATGAAACCTGATCCAATGGCCCTTAAGGCAGCGTTGCGAAAACGCGAAATGGAACTTCAGAAGATTATCTGGCAAATGAAACAAGACAACCTGCACAGCAGCAAGGTTTACAAGAATCTTGAGAATGAGCTAGAATCTCTCAAAACTCAACTCGTACCGCCAGCTGCCGGACAATAGACGAATTATCCATTACCTTTGACATTTAATTTCAACGGTAATGCGCGTCATCCGAGAAACTACTCTTCATTCCTGCAGGATAACATTTTTTTCATGGAACAATCGCTACATCATCAAACTCGAACACGGACTCTTCGAACAGACTTTCAAAATCGATCAGTTTGACCTCAATGGTGAGGAAGAACTCTTAGCATTGATCGATGCGGAATTTGTTCAACAGGCTGTTAGCCGGTTCTCTGAAATGGGGCGATCACTCTACGAAGCCAAATCACGTCTTGGATAATCGTTTTTATCATCCAATCGTCGAAAATTGTATTATTTTGCAAACCCGATGGAAGTTGCAGAAAAGAAAAATAAAAACAAGGGCTACAAACCTATCCTCGAAGCGATTCCTGACTGGCCTGTTTACCAGCTCAGTAAAAATCGTGTAGAGTTTTTAGAGGATGTTGCGCGTCACGCATTCAAGCAAGCTAAGCAACTTAGACCTACTTCGAAGCAACTTTTAGAAGAACTTGAAGCCACAGTATACCGTGAACAGCAACGTCTGAAAAGAAATCGGTGGCGAGTAGACTCGCAAGATGAACCCACTTTCTGGTCCGCCATTAAAGACGAACTTCTCTCGCTCACGAATGACACCTCTGAAGAGGCGCAAAAGAAAACTGACGATATTCTTTACCGTATCATTCATCGGTACGCTAATGAAATTGCCGGCAATTTTAAACCAAGTTCTTACAGGTTCGCAAGAGAAGCAATCAAATTTTGGTTTGGAAGACTATTGAATGGCGCACGGGTAAAAAAATTTGGTGCGTTTTTCAGAAACCAATATACGCTTCGCGATAAAATCCACATTGTTGGAAAGGTGAAGCAACTGAGAAAACTTGCCAAGAAAGGAACTGTTGTTATGGTTCCAACACATTTCAGCAACCTTGACTCAATACTGATCGGGTTCGTTATTCATTCGTTGGGATTGCCTGCATTCATTTATGGTGCTGGATTGAATCTCTTCAACATCAAGATATTTGCATATTTCATGAATAGTCTTGGGGCTTACAAAGTAGATCGAAGAAAGAAAAATCTTCCTTATCTCGAAACGCTTAAGGCATATTCAACGCTCGCCATTCAGCGAGGAGCACATAGTTTATTTTTTCCAGGAGGCACCCGTTCGCGTTCAGGTATGATTGAAAAACAGTTGAAGCTTGGATTACTGAGTTCAACGGTTGAAGCACAGAGAAATCTTTACCTTGATAATCCAGTAGCCGATGATGTTCGAAAAATATTCATTGTCCCTGTGACCCTAAATTATCATTTTGTTCTTGAAGCTCCGGATTTGATCGATGATTACCTTTCCGTAAAAGGACAGGATCGGTATTTACCCGAACAGGACAAATACGGAAGCTGGCAGCTGATACAGTTTCTGTATAAATTCTTTTCAAAAGGCTCCAACATTTCAGTGTCGATTGGTCGTGGCCTTGACGTGATGGGCAACTATGTCGATGATGAGGGCAACAGTCTCGATCCCCATGAACGAATCATCAACACTCGTGATTACTTTGTCACCAATGATGAAATTGTTATCGACAAACAACGCGAAGACCAATATACACGAATGCTCAGCAACAAAATTGTATCTGAGTATCATCGCATCAATCGTGTTTTTGCGAGTCATCTCGTTGCGTTTGTTGCATTTGAAATGTGGCAAAAGCGTCATCCAAAGCTTGATCTCTTTGGATTGCTACGTTTACCGGAAGAAGATCTGGTGATACCTTATGAAGAATTCAGAGCTGCGTGTAAGAAAGTGCGCAAGCAGATCTATGACTTGAAGGAGGAAGGCAAGATCAACTACGCAACGCATCTCAAAGGAAAAATTGATCTGGTTATTCGCCACGGCCTGGAGAACTGCGGCATATTTCACTTGAAGCGTCCTCTCTTATTCAACAAGGAAGGCAATATCATCACCAGGGATTTAAATACATTATACTACTATCACAACAGGCTTGACGGCTATGAGCTTGAAAAGTTTATCTGACGACAAACCCGTTGGAGTTATTGGAGCAGGGAACTTTGGAAGCGCAGTAGCCAACCTGTTAGCGCCACAGCGCAACGTATTACTGTACGCGCGCGACAAATCTTTGATACAAAAGTTTGCTGACAAGAAAGAGCATCGGGGGCATAAAATGCATTCGAATGTTACGGTTGTGAATGATCTGGCAGTCCTTGCACAAGAGTGCGATGTCTTATTTCCAATTGTACCTTCGGTGCATTTCCGATCAATGATGCAAACGCTGTCAAACCACTTGCGTCCGTATCATATTTTGATTCATGGGACAAAAGGTTTTGATATCCAACTTCCCGATAAGCTCAAGATTGAAAACGTAGATGTTCTTAATCGAAGCCAGGTGAAAACAATGAGTGAGGTTATCAGGGAAGAAAGTGTTGTAGTTCGGGTGGGATGCCTGGCTGGTCCGAACCTTTCAAAAGAATTAGCCGCTGGGCAACCTGCCGCTACTGTAATCGCGAGTCAGTTTAATGAAGTGATACAAATCGGTAAGCGATTGTTGCGCAACGAAAGATTTCAGGTTTACGGAAACAATGATCTTGTCGGCGTTGAACTTGCAGGTGTTTTAAAAAATATCATCGCGATTGCTGCAGGAGCGCTCAGCGGAATGGGATATGGTGAGAATGCAAAAGGTTTGCTCGTAAGCCGAGGCATGGTTGAAATGGTTTACCTGGGAAGAGCGTTGGGTGGCAATACAAAAGCATTTCTTGGAGTAGCCGGTGTTGGCGATTTAGTAACCACATGTAATAGTTCGCTCAGTCGGAATTTTAATGTTGGCTATCGCCTTGCGCAAGGTGAAACGCTTCAGCAGATCCAGGCGAGCACTGATGAAATAGCGGAAGGTGTTAATACCGTTTTGATTGCAAAAAAATGTGCGGATTATTACAACGTGCGTGCACCAATCACGGCAAGCCTATACAAGGTTTTGTTCGAGGATCTGACCGTTAAAGAGGCCTTGAATTATCTGATGAGATATCCATTGAATGTGGACATCGATTTCTTGTAAATCTATATTGAACTACGAATTCTATCTGCGGCTGCAGATAATTCATCCTTCGTTGGATTTAATTTTGCACGCGTAAAATTTAGGTCATTCATTGAATTCATTGGCACGAGGTGAATGTGTGTATGTGGAACTTCAAGTCCTATCACAGCAACGCCAACACGTTTGCATGCAATAGATTTACGAATTGCCTGAGCTACTTTTTTTGCGAAGACATTCAGACCCGCCAATGTATCATCATCGAGATCAAAAATAAAATCAACTTCCTTTTTTGGAACCACAAGTGTGTGACCAACAACCAATGGGTTTACATCGAGGAAAGCGATGTAACGTTCATCTTCCGCTATTATGTGAGCAGGGATCTCGCGGTTTATAATCTTGGTAAAAATGGTCGCCATAAAATATTACGCCGTGATGTTAACCACCTCAAATTCCATTTCGCCAGCCGGTGTCTTGATCGTTGCAGTGTCGCCCTTCTTTTTTCCTAGTAAACCCTTTCCGATTGGAGACATGGTAGAAATTTTACCTTTCTTAAGATCGGCCTCCTCTTCGGATACTAATGTGTAAGTAACGGAAGCACCGTTCTTTTTATTTTTGATGGTAACTTTTGAAAGTATCGAGACCTTTGACGTGTCAATATTAGTTTCATCCAGCAATCTTGCGCTGCTTACCAAATCTTCCAACTGAGCAATTTTTGCTTCCAGGTGGCCCTGTGCATCTTTAGCAGCATCATATTCTGCATTCTCACTCAAGTCGCCTTTATCGCGCGCTTCAGCGATCTGACGTGCAATGTCTGCGCGGCCTTTTGTCTTTAACTGACTCAGCTCTGCCTTCAACTTCTCAAGGCCATCTTTTGTATAGTATGATATTTTGCTCATAACACTTAAGGTTAGTGTTTAAAAAAATTTTCGCGCATTTATACAATGGGCGAAAAAGAAACAACGGCCTCGTTCATGAGACCGTTGTTAACACAAAGGTAATATTTTAAAATTCGAATGCAAAAATCACGTGCCGACCAATTCGGGTAGATTCGTCTTGATCTGTTCAAGTATCTCGTCATCGAAGCGAGCGAGATAAAGCGTTTTCACTTTTGAAAGCTGCTCGATAGATAACCCTTTCGCTCCCCGCATATCGGCTTTGTACAGACTGGCATTTTCGAAGTCCGCTCCCATCACGTAACAATTTTGGAGATTAGCTTCCATTAAAAATGCATTGTTAAAATTCGCCTTGATCAGAAATGCATTTTCAAAATTTGATTTGATTAAAAATGCATCCTTAAAGTTCGCACCGCTGGCGTATGCACTTTTCAAATTTGCCTGGTTGAGATTTGAGTTTTCAAAGTTCGTTTGATTTAACCTCGCATTTTCCAGGTTCGCTTCAATTAAAGAAGATTGAGAAATGTTTGATGAATTTAAATTCGACCCGGAGAGATTCGCATAGTTCAAGTTTGTCCGCGGGAGAAAACAATTTACGAGATTGATCTCATGAATTTTGTGCCGGTTGAGACGTTTAATATTTCCAACGGTGCGAAACGCAGCTTCTTCTGATTCCCATAAACGGAAGTCGTCTATTTCATCTTTATAGGTGCGAATGCGTTGACGGATCTCTCCATTTTGATTCAACCAAAAAATAAGAATACCGATGACTGCAATATCGAAGATCATACCGTGTGCTTCAGCGAGAATTTGCTGAATGAACGTATCAAAGTCCTGTAAATAGTAAGGTAGGCTTAAACCGATGACCAGAACCGCAACGATTATAAGGACGATTGTTGAAGTCAGCAGTGGTTTTTCAATAATTGAGTTATAAAACTCAGTCCACCGTTTAATTTTTTGGTCTAAAAACTTCATACGTTCGTCCTTCTATCAATATATAAAATCAATTGAAGCTTTAAAAATTCAATGTACTGATTTTACTTACCAAAGCTACGTTAATTTTCACGTGTGATTCAAATGTCCAACCTGCAATGTGTGGGGAGAATATTACATTAGCC
>CBQWHS010000180.1:0-7313 GCA_967728665.1 uncultured Chryseosolibacter sp.
TGAACTTGCTTTTTATCCGGCAACGTCAGCTTCTTGATATTCTCTGAAAGTTTAATCCTTGGTTTGCCATCTGAGTAAGCGAGCTTGTAAACACCATCGAGCGCTGCATCGGGTGGCCCGGTGACGAGACTTGTTCCAACTCCAAAGACATCGATCGGAGCTTTTTGATCGAGCAAACTTTTGATAACGTGTTCATCGAGTTGATTTGATACGGTTATTTTTACGTACGGCAGCCCGGCATCATCCAACATCTTTCTCGCTTGTTTCGACAGGTAAGCAAGGTCTCCGCTGTCGAGGCGAATACCTTGAAGGCGATGCGTTGTTTTTTCCATCTCCCGTGCAACGGTGATCGCATTTGGTATCCCGGATTTTAAAGTGTCGTAGGTGTCAACGAGAAGTACACAATGTTCAGGACGTTTCTCAGCAAAGTCGCGAAAGGCTGACAACTCATCTTCAAAGCCTTGGATGAATGAATGCGCCATCGTGCCCACTACTGGCATTTCAAAATCCATTGCAGCTTTGACGTTGCTTGTAGAATTGACTCCACCGATTGCTGCGGCTCTTGTTGCGTGATAGCCACCAAGACCTTGTGCCCGTCTCAAACCAAAATCGCTCACTATTTTTGTCCCTGCTACAGACCTCAGTCGCGCAGCCTTTGTTGCAATTAGGGACTGAAAGTTCAGCATGTTCAACAGCATTGTTTCGATTATCTGCACTTCAATCATCGGCCCGGCTACACGCAGAATAGGCTCATTTGGAAAAACAATTTCACCCTCGCGAACAGATGAAACCGTTCCATGAAATTTAAAAGTTTTCAAATGGTCAACGAAAGCTGGTTTCAGTCCGATGTCTTTTAAATAGTCAAGCTCTTCATTCGTAAAATAAAATTCCTCAAGAATTTTTAGGACATTTTCTAATCCAGCAAAAACGGCATAGCCTCCCGAGTATGGATTTTTTCGAAAAAAATAATCAAACACCGCTTCGGTTTCTCCTTTCCCAGACATGAAATAGACTTGGGCCATCGAAAGCTGATACAAATCGGTATACGTTCCGGTAATTGAAAATGCGCGCATATAATTTAGTTGTGCGGTGAATTTTAATAGTAAATTAATCATTCCGAAGTTTATAAATCAGGGTTTACAATTGACAATAACCTGTCAATGCTTTTTTTATCCGTTTATAAATCCATGACTGACTTTAAGAAGGATAAAAGATAACTTGATAATGTCTAAATCTACCTTTATGAAGAGCAACAATAACGGCTCAGTGAGCCGGAGAAATTTTGTAAAGTCATCTGCTGCCGCTGTAGCCGGCCTTTCTTTTACGAGTTCATTTGGGTTCCCCTCAATCATCAAGAATTTTCAGAAGCCAGATTCGCGATTCAACGGAGTCCAGATTGGTGTAATTAGTTATTCATTCCGAAGTCTGCCGGTAAATGCGGAGCAGTTATTAAAATATTGTGTAGATACGAATATCAGTGCCATCGAACTTATGGGTAACACGGCTGAAGCGTTTGCTGGCGCACCCAACACGAGCATTGAGCCAATGCAATTTCAGGCTGGGGCAGGGCAGCGACCGCAGCCGACACCGGAACAAGTAGCGGAGCGCGAAGCACGGGCCAAAGAACTTGCTGAATGGCGTTTGAAAGCTTCAATGGATAAATTCACCCAGTTAAAGAAAATGTACAAGGACGCAGGCGTGAGCATTTATGCATGGAAGCCAAGTGCGTTAGGAGAAAAAAATACGGACGGCGAAATTGAATATGCGCTGCGTGTAGCCAAAGAGTTAGGTGCCTCACATGTAACGGTGGAATTACCAAACAGTCCTGAACAATCCAAACGGTTGGGTAAGTTCGCCGATCAGTACAAGATCGGTATCGGTTATCACGGTCATCTGCAACAAACCATCAATGCATGGGATGAAGCTCTTGCACAATCAAAATACAATGGTTTGAACTGCGATATCGGTCACTATGTTGCTGCTGGTTTTGATCCAATCCCATTGTTGCAGGCCAAGAATGACCGGATCTTTAGCATGCATGTAAAAGACCGGAAATCAAAAGCGAATGGAGGAGAGAATATGCCATGGGGCGAAGGCGATACGCCGATTGCGCAGGTGCTTCAGCTAATGCGAAAGAACAAATATAAATTTCCGGCAACTATTGAAATGGAATACAAAGTACCCGATGGATCGGATGCGGTGAAAGAGGTAGCGAAATGTGTTGAGTTTTGCAGGAAAGTTCTTGAGAAAACTGCTTGATCATCGGGCATTACGGCTCGAAAGGATTTGGTTAGCATCGCTGAGGAATTTTTGTTCTTCTTTGCCAACTTCAAAACCTTGCGGATATCCTAATGAACCAAGTGGAGCAATCGTTAACTGTTTTGTTTCATCATTTTTTTGAAGGTAAAACATCCAGATTGTTGGATAGCCTTTTATTTGAAATGCTTGTTGCAGGCCGTTATTTTGTTGCACCAGTTCAGCCGGAAGTTCTTTTCTACGCGGAAAGTCCAATTCGAGGAGCACAACATTTTTGTTTGCCCATTCAACGAACTCTGGCTTCGCGAAAACTTCGCGTTGTAGTTTATGGCACCAGCCGCACCAATCGCTGCCGGTGAAGAAAGCGAATATGGGTTTGTTTGTTGCGTTGGAAATCTGCTGAACCTTCAGCACATCGGTATGCCATACGAGCTCGCTTTTTGGTTCCGGAGCTTGCGCATTAGATGTGAGAATAATGGTCAAAGCAAGAGTTAAAACGGAAATAACATTGTAAACTGTACGGCGCATATACCTGGTATGATTTGCAAAGGTAAAGATTAATACGGAAAGCGCGATTCGGGTAAACGACTCATAAAGCACTTTAACATATGAAGCATGAAATTTAGTAATAGAATGCGCCTATTCATTTTGCTGGTCTTGATTGTGTCAACGGTTTGTTCTGCGCAGCCTGCAGAGCAAAGTCAGCACTTACTCTACGTCGCCACTCCCGGAATCCGAAATTACCTCGAATATGGTGGACATGGAATCCTTGTATTTGATGTTGACAACAACTTCAAATTCATAAAACGAATTGAAACTCAAGGTCTGAAAGATGATGGAACTCCTTCCAATGTAAAAGGTATCGCGGTCAGTGCATTCACGAATAGCATTTACGTCAGCACACTTGAGGCGTTGCAACGAATTGACCTATCAACAGAGAAATTAGTTTGGGAGAAAAAATATGATGGAGGTTGTGATCGCATGTCTATTTCGCCGGACGGAAAGGCGATTTATCTTCCATCCCTGGAGAAAGAACATTGGAATGTTGTTGACGCAGTGACAGGTGACGTTCTTAAAAAAATTGAGACGAACTCCGGAGCACACAACACAGTGGTTGGCAAATCAGGTAATGTTTATGTGGGAGGACTTCGTTGTTCAACGTTAGGAGTGATTGATGCCAAATCAAATTCGGTCCGACAAATCGGCCCGTTCAATTCTGCGATAAGGCCATTCACGATTAACGCTTCTGAAACACGATGCTTTGTCAACGTCAATGGATTGCTTGGTTTTGAAGTTGGCGATATTGCCACCGGAAAAAAATTGTATCACGTTGAAGTAGCAGGATACAAACAAGGACCTGTAAAACGACACGGGTGTCCAAGCCATGGAATCGGATTGACACCGGACGAGTCCGAGATTTGGTTATGCGATTCATTTAATCAATCCATTCATATTTTCGATAACATGGTGAGTCCTCCAAAGCAAATGCAGACACTTGCACTGAGAGATCAGCCCGGGTGGATCACTTTTACAGTGGATGGCAAATATGCTATTCCGGCAACCGGAGAAATTATCGATGTGAAGTCTAAAAAAATTGTAGCATCTCTTCAGGACGAAAATTCAGTTGCAGTTCAGAGTGAAAAAGTGGTGGAGATATTTTTAAAACACGGGAAGGTTACCGCAAAGGGTGATCAATTTGGAATTGGTCGTGCGGCAAAATAACGGAAATCATCCTACTTTTGTGTGCCAGTTTTTATTCCAAAGATCTTCATATTTCTCCGGATGACGTTTGAATTGTGCGAGAACATAAGGACACAATGGAATCACTTTTAATTTATGTTCGCGTGCATAATCAACCATATGATTTAATAATTGCTGGGCCACACCTTTACCTTGAAGTTTTGGTGATACTTCCGTGTGATATACAGTAAGATTGTCCCCAGAGATGCCGACTTCCATTTCAGCAAGTTGCTCGGTACCTTCGCGGATAAGGAAAGCACCTCGCTTAAAATTGTTGAGTTCGAGTACGATATTGTCCATAGGTTCGTTTTCTCACGTCAATATAAACTTTTTCGTTAAGCATGAAAAAATTTCTCCGCTGGGTCGCTATTCTTCCGGTTATTTTACTGCTCTTCCTCCTTCGCTGCCAACTCGTTATGGGCCAAGTGAAGGACGATGGGTTTCGGGTTATCGGATTTTTTACTGCTCAAAATGACCGTGCCCATATTAGTTTTGTTCATGAAGCGAATAAATGGTTTGCGCAGGCTGCAGCCGAAAATAATTTTAAATACGACTCAACAAATAATTGGGAGCGACTCAACGATTCTATTGCTTCTGTTTATCAAGTAATCGTTTTTCTTGACACCAGGCCGGAAGCCCTCGAACAACGACAAGCGTTTGAGAAATTTATGAAGTCGGGTGGCCGATGGCTCGGATTTCATTTTTCCGCATTCGCCTTGACACCTTCGGCGTATCCTGAAAACTGGAATTGGTATCATAATGAATTCCTGGGGTGCGGCCAATACAAGAGTAACACATGGCGGCCAACCTCAGCCAATTTGAAAGTTGAGATGAAGAAGCATCCTGTTACGAAGGGGTTGCCAAAAGTTTTTAAATCTTCTCCCAGTGAATGGTATCGTTGGGAAAAGGACCTTACGAAAAATCGTGACATTGAAATATTATTTTCAATTGATGAGTCAAGTTTTCCATTAGGAACCGGGCCGAAACCAAATGAGATTTGGCATGGCGGTTATTATCCTGTGGTTTGGTCAAATAAGAAATATAAAATGGTTTATATGAACATGGGACATAATGACATCGATTACGAAAACAAAACAAACAAGGAGTTGTCGCACACGTTTGGCAATCCAATTCAGGATAAGCTGATCTTGAATGCCATCAATTGGCTGGGTAAAGTCGACTAACTATTATTTTTTAATCTCTGCCGTTTTTGGAACAACACCTAATTTTTTTAGAACCAAGTCAGAAATGTCATAAGCCGGATCTGCATACATAACTACATCCTGCCCACTGATAGTTGAGCTCAGAATAAAACTGTAGCCTTGCTCTTTCGCCACCGCTTCTATAGCCCTCCCGATTTTTTCATAAATAGGTTTCATTAGTTCAGCATGTTTTTTCTCGAGCGTTAACTGAGAATCTTGTTTCAATTGCTCCAGGTTCATTTGAGATTGTTGTAATTCATTGATCGTACTTTTCTTAACGGGTTCGAGCATGGTTTTTTCCGTTCGTGTGAATTCCTCATATCTCTTTTTCAAATCTTCTGTTTTGGAATTTACCAGATCGATTAATTGTTTTTCGACAGCTGCTAAATCACTTTCTACACGTTTTACATCGGGCATTTGAGTCATGATGTGCTGAACATCAGCATAGCCAATTTTGATTGTTGACGGCAGAGATTGTGATCGTCCAATTATGCAGAGTGATAATAAGATTGATAGAGTAGCAAGAAATATGACAGGCTTCATAAAGTCAGGTATTTGGCGTTAAGATGGGTGGTGAAAGGAAAAAGTTTTAGTGAGCTAATGTTTGTTGCTTATTTGGTTCAGACTATTGTGACGTAAACGAATTCTGGAATTGGTTATTTTGCCGGACAAACATTTGGTGAAGTGAGAAACATTGCTCACGTTCTCTACCGAGATGTATGTATATCAAAACAATTTTTATCTTTGAATCTGTTAATAAAATCAATTCCATAAATCCCTATGAGCAATAAAACCCGATCCATTCTAAAAGCAATCGCTGTCATTTTAGTTTTGCTGGCTGTCCTGATGCAACTTCAGATTGTTATTGTCCCGGCAGTAAGTGTTTACAAATTTTGGATTGTGGTAGTAGCATTTGGAACGCTGCTGATTGCATCCAAATAATGGTGTAGCCACGAAGAAATGTAAATGCATTTAACCGTAACGATCACGGAGAAAACTCGTGGCAAAAAAACACGTTAACCGCGGAGATTGCAAAGAAACGCAGAGGAATGCATAAGAAGCACTTTTTAAAGATTCGTACCCTCGTTATCCAAGCGATATCGCAACTACCCTCTTCTTTGCGCACTTTAACGAAATAATATGAACAGATGAAATCTGATCTGTGCCTCACACACCAAGCATTTCTTAATTAAAATATTTTGCGCCCTTTGTGTTTTGTATTTTTAAGAGAGGATTTTAAAACGAAGTTTGTGCTTTCTCGGCCATTCGCACCATCGATGAATTATTATTAGTGAGTGTTTTGATGTCGGCGATTTTTTTCCAGCCAAGATCATGTGATTCTTCTGTAATGATAAGTTTGTCGTTCATGGATGCGCGAAACAAAAATCGAACGTCAAAATGGTAATGTTCAGGAAAATCTTTTCGTGCCGGAATCAAATGAATATCCAGATCAAAAATCCCATTTGAAACCGGACTGAAATTCATAACTCCCGTTTCTTCCTGGGCTTCCCGTAGCGCTACACCCATTACATTTTCATCCCCATCCGCATGGCCGCCAGGCTGAAGCCATTTGTTCAACTTGGCATGGTGTGTCAGCAATGTAAATTCAGAATTTTCGTCAATTATAAACGCGGACCCTGTGATGTGGCCAGGAAGATAGTCTCGTTGGTAGCACTCGGGTGACTTTAATAAGTCCAGAAACTGATGAATAAAAATCTTCTCCTCGCTGAAATCTGTAACGTATTTTTTCAGCGCTTCGATAAGTTCGATTCGCGTTAGCATTCGTTACTGAATGACGATGGTAACTTTATTTATTTTCTTAGCTTCCAGTTTTCCCGTGCGTTCACCACCGCCGGAATTATCTTTGTCATCCTTCCTCACAATTACGAAATAAGAAATTGCTTTTAGGTCTTTCAGTTTTAGAAGGCCTTTTTTATCAGTCGTTCCTTCCGCAGTAACATTCTTTTCAGTGTTATAATCTTCCTCTTTTTCGAATAATTGAACTTTTGCACCTTCAACGGTATTGCCGAGCTCATCACGAACCGTTACCGTTAATTGAGTTTTAATTATTTGAAAACCGGAAAGGACAAAAAAACCGAAAGCGAGTAAAATGAA
>CBQWHS010000181.1:0-7306 GCA_967728665.1 uncultured Chryseosolibacter sp.
TGCTGATAATAATATTCTCAAGTTTAGCCGAGACTGGATTGTTTAATGTATTTAAAGAGACGTCAACAACCATCGGTAAAAAAGAGGTAGCGTTCATAGGCGAACTGTAGAATGGCGTACTTGCAGCATTGAGATAGTAACGAACAACACCATTATCAATCTTTATTTTGAATTGATCTCCGGAATTAAAATTTCCAAAATTATTTCTGATCGTGTAGGTGGAGCCAACCAATTCCCACACTTCATACTGGCTATCGGATCTGAAATTTATTCCGTATAAAATAGTGCTGTTTGAAGAACTTGAATGAGTGGTTGCACTGCTATAGGATGACAATCCAAAAACCATTGACGTATTACTTCGGTTGACTGTAACCTGTGCATAGCCGTTGTCAGCTATCTGGTTTAAAGATGTAGCACCTGCATTCCAGCTTCCATCTCCTCCCTGAAATTTTTCTATCGTATTTCCGCTAACTGTAGCGTTGGAAATATCTGTGAATGTAACATTCTCTTGAGTCTCAGAACATGCAACAACCGATGGTGTTGTGGTAATATAGGCTGTCCCATTAAAAGTAATTCCACTGATGTCTACGTTTGACGCCGTGACAGCACTGCATCCGGTCAATCCGGAGTTGATTTCACATGTAACAATATCTCCATCTGCCATAGATGTATTTATATACGAGGAGGAGACCGCACCTGGAACATTTGTTCCATTCCATTTCCACTGGTAGGTTGGCGTTGTGCCTGCAGGAACGGCCCTCGTCAGAAATGTTCCTGTTGTTCCGTTAAATATGTAGACATCATTAAGAATTGAATTGACGCTCTCAAACGCAATATCCGCATACATCGTGGTTGATGGCGTCACCGATGAAATATACTTTAACGTGCCGTTGACATAATATTTCACAAGGTTATTGTCTATTCCAATTCGAAGTAAGTCGGAAGGATAATATGACCCTAACCCAATTTTCAACGAAGCAGATTCGTAGATCTCTAATGTGCCATCATTTCTCAGGTAAAAGGCAAACTGCACAGATCCAAACGCATCTCCGGAGTTGGAGGAAGATATTCCAAAAAACCTGGTTGTAGTTTTTTCTGAAGCCAACGCTTCCACATATCCATAATTTTTAATGCTGTTGACAGAAAATGCTCCCGCATCCCACGAGGAAGTTCCACCCGTTCGTTTCAGATCGTTGTTGGTAGTCTCAACTTTATTCAAACTTGTGAAGACAGCTTCTTCAAATGCTCCGAAGCACGCGTATTCCTTGGGATCATTCAACACATTATAATTTCCAAAAGATGTAACAGACTCAATCTGGAACCTGATACTATTGGAAGTAACTGTTGCCGGGCATGCACTTCCCGTTCCTGTTGTAATGACACACGTAAGGACATTACCCGATGTAAGAGCAGTATTGCTATAGGTTGTTCCCGTTGCTCCGGATATTGGTAACCCACCGAGATACCACTGATACGTAGCACCTACTCCGGGAGAAGAAGCTATCGTTGTAAAACTTCCGCTTGATCCATTGTATACTTTTACATTTTCTATTTTTGCTACAGTAGATGCACTTTTTAAAACGACATCCGAAACCAATGGCAACGTTGGTGTGGTGTTGCTTTGATATACCAACGTGCTGTTTCTATAATATTTTACAACATTCTTTTCAACCTTGATCTTAAAAATGTCTCCCGTAGTATAGTTAGTTGTTGCACTCACTCGCCATGTTCCAGATTCAACAACTCCAAAAACAGGTGTGGCACCACTTCCAAGATAGAATCCAAATTTAACCCGGGAAACTGATGGTGCCCCTGGAGTTGCTGGATAGTCTGAAAGGCCAAAAATCCTTTCTTCATTTGGAATTGTATTGATGTCGGTTGTCGCCCATCCGTTATTTTTTACCTCGTTAACTGAATAAGCTCCTGCATCCCAATTGTTTGTTATGCTATTTGTTTGGAGTGAGTTAGAGGTTACAGATACTTTTGTCGTATTCCTCCATACCACATCTTCTACCGCATAAAGACAATGATCATCAGTATTACTGTGCGTGATGGTAAAAAGGCACGACTGAGCTGAAGCTATGTTTGATAATACAATCATAGCTACACCAGTCAAAAATTTTAACGCATGAAAACTTAGCAGCGAGATTAATTTTGTGGCGCTCATAAAATTCAAAATACAATTGCTAATGCGACCGGCATGATATTCTATCAGCTTACAGGTTGAGAAATATGACGAAGTAAGGTTGAGAAAAACGCCGTCTCATTTTTCAGACTTCGACCTGACAAAAGTATCTCGATCACTACCGATTAGTTACAACACGATCGTGTGAGAAATAGAATCAAGCGAACCATATCATAGCATGAATATGTTATCTTATGCATGGTTAATACATGCTATTAATCCAATTTTGAAAGAAAATGGGACTAGCATTTCAGTAACACAATAATGTTATTGGCCAAACCTGAATGACTAAGCTGTATTTCAACAAGTTGGACTAAGCAATGTCAATCAGAATGCAGTTTCATCTGATATCTTATTTGTGTGGTATTTTTCTTTTTCAGGTAATGGGCAACTTACAGCTATACTTTCTTGCAATTCTCTTTACTCTATCCAGTACTCATTTATTAGCTCAATCAGAATTTATTTATTTCGATCATCTCGATAACAAAAGAGGTCTGATAAACAACATCGTGTATGACCTTACCCAAGACTCCCAGGGATACATTTGGATTGCTACTCAAAATGGTTTGCAGCAATTCGATGGTAAAAAGTTTACTAAAAGTATTAATCCTTCGAGGCAATCCGGCACAGCTGTCTATAAACTCCTTTCCGATTCTAGAAGGAGATTGTGGATGACTACCTCGGAAGGAATATTCCGATATGATGGTGTTACGAAAGCCTATTCCCGAATACCCATCGAATCCACATCATTCAATTGGTCAGCAGTATCTTCTTTTATTGAAGACGTTGAGGGAACAATCTGGATTTGCGCTCCGAAAAACGATCTCTTTTTTTTCGACGAGACTATGTCCAGGTTTATATCATATGCTAATAAATGGCCGAAAGTGAATTTTCAAATCGAGTCTATCCAGATTACGTATGCTCCAAGTGGATATTGGCTGAATACAGAAAACAAAATTTACTTTTATAATAAAAATACACGGCTCTATACACTCTACCCTGCTGACACGCTCTCGTCAAGATCGCAATCCTTAAAAAATTGTAACTATATCCATAGCAATACAAATAATTCATTATGGCTGACAACAACTGATGAACCCCAAAAAAATGTTTTGGTTCACTGTGATTTTGACAGAAAAAAAATAAAAAAAATATCCTTGCCCTTTAACACAAAAATCCGGGGAATCTATAATGTGAAAAATGGAGTGCTGGGATATGGCAACTCCTTATATCACTACGATACGGAACATGGGAGCTGGAATGATCTATTGCCGGAACATTCTGGTGGAACGATGGCCAAATATGATACGGTTTATTGTGTCCTGCAGGACCGCGATGGTCTAATCTGGGCTGGAACTGATAATGGCATTCATCTTCTAAAATCAAATGATCAGCAATTCAGATATGTAAATATTCCCGATGCGAACATCCCAAGCCATGCAATCGTTCAAGTAACTGATTCATTACTTTTAATGACTTCTGGACAAGAAAACAATATCAGGTTGGTGTTGTATAATAAGCACTTCAGGAAAGTCACAAAGTATGAGAGCTTGATGAGGAGGATCAATAAAGAAAATGTTTATGTAACATCTTTATTCAAAGATAAAGACGGCATTATCTGGGGAGCCTGCATGGGAGGAAAAATTTTACAGATAGATTTTAAAAATCAACTCTACAGTTTTAAAAAAGCACCCGCACTAAAAGATCTTCGAATAATCAAAATATTTACAGATGATGAAGACAATTATTGGTTTGGGTCGGAAAGTGGCGGGCTGGTAAAATTATCAAAACGTGACAACTCTTTTACTAAAACACAAATTGCCACAGATTCCAATTTGTCTGCACCAATTAAATGGCTGCAGTTTGATGAAACAACGCATAGCATTTGGTTAGCGTCACGTTTTCAGTTAATGAGATTTAATCTTGCCAAAAAAGAAAATTACATTTATCGGCTGCCACAGAAGAGTGTATTGTCAAAAATGCAACTATGGGATCGTGATTCGATTATCATTGCAACCAATAAGGGAATATTTTTATTATCAAAAAAAGAGCCTGTTCGTTTCCGTAAGCTCAAAACTAGTACTGGAACGTTCGACGAGAATATTGTTTATATGGAAACAGACAGGTTTAATAATATATGGGCTGCATCCAATGGAAGCGGACTTTATAAAATAATCAACGCTAACAGATTTGTAATTAACTATTCAAAACAGGATGGGATCTTTTTTCAAACCTTCGATCACACGTTGAGCGCTTCGCTTTCGGATAACAGGATTATGATGGGGACAACTCATGGCCTCCTTGTCTTTTCACCAGCACACATATTCGCTTCATCAGCAAACCCAAGAGTACAGATCACTGACTTCCTGGTAAATGATAATTCTGTGAACCTGGATTTGATTCCCGATAGCACGCTGCAACTGAACTGGTCTCAGAATTCCGTTAGCTTTGAATTCTCATCCTTTAGTTATGCTTTTAAGGACAACATACAATATACTTATACGCTCGAGGGAGCAGACCATGATTGGATCGGAACAATTGGAGATTCTAAAATTCACTACTCCAATCTTGAACCAGGAAACTATAAATTCAGAGTAAGGTCAAAAACACTTTTCTATGATGTTCTATCCGACGAAGACAGTATTGCATTTACAATAACGGCACCGTTTTGGAATACCTGGTATTTTAAAATTACCGGTCTTTTTATTATTGGCTTGGGGATCTACTCTATCTATAGAATAAGAATCAATAAATATATCCTGATTGCAAATATAAAAAATCGCATCTCGCGCGATTTACATGATCATATTGGATCATCATTAAGTTCTATTAGCATTATGCTGAATGTTGCCAAAAGCATTGTTGACAGAAAACAGGTTCAATCAATCCTCGACAAGGTTGCACAAACGTCTCACATAACGCAGGAGAACCTCGATGATATCGTTTGGAATATTAATCCAAAAAACAGCAGCTTAGCCAATATAATTAACCGGATGGAGGAATTTGTTTACAGCATATTTGAAAATCAATCTGTCCGCGTTGTTTTTGATATTGATGATGCGGTGAAGAAATTAAATTTAAGGCTGGATAAACGATATGATTTATACCTTATCTTCAAAGAGCTTATAAACAATGCCGCAAAATATTCAAACGCCAGCGAAATCACGATCTCACTCGGCAAAGAAAGGGATTCTATTAAATTAGAATATAAAGATAATGGTGTAGGATTTGACGTCTCTAAGCAAACGGATGGCAATGGTTTACTCAATATCAAATCGAGATCGCAAAATCTTAAAGGCTACCTGATCTATGAATCTTCTCCGGCCAACGGCACCCGAGTTATTTTAACATTTCCGTCTGGATAACTTATAATCGATTCTACCACGCTTAAAATTTATGCTTGATGAGCTCGGAATTTTTTCTGTAAGTAGAGAATAAATACTCCTATAATCAGCGTAATCAATAAAGCTATCGTTATTAAATAAGGCCAGCCAAACGTTGTCTTAATGTCTGTCGTTGTTTTTTCTAAATACCCAACAGAACTATTCTTATTCCAGGTATTTTCAGTATTGTGAGCAGACTGAAGATAAAGAATCTTCTCATTCTTCATTTGACTGAAAAGGCTATCGTTAAGTCTGTCATATAATTTGAACCAGGCTAAAGAGCTTTTAAAATCACCCCGAGCTGAATCGATTTTTGCTTTACAATAATAAACTTCTTCCAACCAGAGCTTCGCATTTATTTGCTTGGCAATAGTGTAAGCAAGATCAAAGTATTCATATGATTTATTCAATTTTCCTTCAAGAAGATACAAATTTCCCAATCCTTTAATCGGATATAGCTCTCCTTCAAGATTGTTCAACTCACGTGCTAATTTTAAAGATTGATTATAATACAATTCAGCACTATCATATTTTTTTAGATTCTTATATAGGTCACCGTAATTGCTCAATGTATAAACCTGGTGCTTATCCCCGATTTGAATCCGTATTCTATAAGCTTCGTCCAGATTCTTCTTAGCCTCACTGTAATTTCCAAGCGCAACATTAACACCACCTATGTTAGAAAGAGTTTTGGCCACCGTTGGCAACATTTTTTCTCTTTGCATCAACATTAAACTTTTACTATAGTAATCAAGTGCATTTTTGTAATCCGACAATCGCTCATAGATAACAGCGATATTATTAAGGGAGGTTGCCTGGTGCATAGTCAACTTCGCTGAGTCTGCTATTTTCAAAGCTCTAAAATGGTAAAGTAAAGCAACTTCGTAACTGCCTCGTCTGTAGCAATTGATTCCAATACCATTGTTTGCCGTAGCCAGACTATTAGGTTTGTTGGCGCGTGTTAAAAATTCCAACGCTCGTAAATGATAGTCAAAACCTTTTTTATAATCAGAAAGGTCCTCATACGTATATCCAATAAAAGTCTGGCTCATGCCTAATCCTTCAAAATCATTAATGCTTCTAAAAATAATTTCAGCTTCTTCAAAATCGTCAAGCGCAGATTGGTATGCTCCTTTTAATTTATACGTATATCCGCTTGCCAGGAGGGATAGCCCAAGACCTTTTCTGAAGTTTATTTTTTTTGCAATAGTACGGGCGAGGATGGCGTACTTTAATGATTCATCAAACTTACCTTCTCTGCCCAGACCGCGCGCCAGGAGATTTAAATTGTTAACATTAACGGTATCTTTCAAATCATCTTTGACAATTGAACGAAGACTGTCTGTTAGGGAGATTTGTGCTTCAGTTTTAACAATGCCAACAGAGAAAATAAGAAAAATGAAAACAGCAAATTTTTTAATCATAACTCAAATCCCACAAAATCTCAACGGTCTACACTAAGTTATTCCTAATGGCCTTCGCCACAGCTTCTGATTTGGAATTAACTTCCAACTTTTTATAAATGTTTTTAATATGAGAGCGTACTGTATCTACGGCAACATTCAAGTCAGCCGCAACAAGCTTATAGCTCATGCCATTTACGAGTAGCTTCAACACTTCTTTTTCTCTGAACGTCAGATCTTCAGCAATGTCTTCCGGAATATCACGAGAAGAAAATGTCTGCAGGATCAATCTTGCAACACTTGGCGTAACGGGCGCTCCCCCTTCGCAGGCTTCC
>CBQWHS010000182.1:0-7293 GCA_967728665.1 uncultured Chryseosolibacter sp.
CTCTTATGCCGTTTGGTGGATTCGTCAATCAATCCTTCAAGCGTTAGCCGAACAATCGCGTATTGTTCGTTTGCCGCTGAATAGAGTTGGTTCATTAAATAAGATTTCAAAAACATTTTCGGAGCTGGAACAAAAATATGAGCGTGAACCGTCACCGGAAGAACTTGCTGAAGTTCTGGATGTGACAACCGCTGAAGTTGTCGACACTATGAAAATATCTGGTCGCCATGTTTCCATGGATGCACCGTTTGTTCAAGGTGAAGAAAATAGTCTGCTTGACGTACTCGAAAATGACAGTGAAGAAACACCTGACTCGGGTTTAATGAATGACTCATTAAGGCGTGAAGTGCAGCGTGCGTTGTCAACTTTGACACAGCGTGAAGCTGACGTTATTACGTTATATTTTGGCTTGAATGGAGAACATTCAATGACTCTCGAAGAGATTGGCGAAAAATTTAATCTGACTCGTGAACGCGTTCGCCAGATTAAAGAAAAAGCGATCAGACGTCTTCGCCACACCAGCAGAAGTAAGGCTTTAAAACCTTACCTAGGTTAAAATATTTATTTATTATCGAAATTCAAGGGTCTCAGTGAGGCCCTTTATTTTATCAGGCAACGAAACACCACTACATCACATGAGTAACGAGATCATCAAAGTTTTGATTATCGGTTCTGGCCCCGCTGGTTATACTGCCGCTATTTATGCCGCTCGTGCAGGTTTGAAACCAGTCCTTTTCACTGGCGGTCAGCCAGGAGGTCAATTGACTATCACCAACGATGTTGAAAATTTTCCGGGGTATCCCGATGGTATCAACGGTCCACAGATGATGGTTGATTTGCAAAAGCAGGCCGAGCGCTTTGGAACAAAAGTGAATTACGGCCTGGTAACATCAGTTGATTTTTCCGGATATCCGCATAAAGTAACTGTTGATGAAAAGCAGACTTTGCAGGCAGAGTCAGTGATCATCGCGACAGGAGCCACTGCCAAATATCTTGGACTGCCTTCCGAAATGCTTTATTACAACAAGGGGGTTTCTGCTTGTGCTGTTTGTGATGGTTATTTTTATCGCGGAAAAGAAGTTGCGGTAGTTGGCGCTGGAGATTCAGCTGCGGAAGAATCTACATACCTGGCTAACCTTTGTACAAAAGTACATTTGATTGTAAGGAGAGAAGAGATGCGTGCATCGAAGATCATGCAGCAACGTGTGAAGAATACTCATAACATTGAAATTCACTGGAACACTGAAACAGAGGAAATACTTGGCGATGATAATGGCGTGAATGGTGTTCGATTAGTCAACAATAAAACAGGCAAAAAAGAAACGATTAAAGTCGAAGGATTTTTCCTTGCGATTGGACATAAACCCAATACCGACATCTTTAAAGACTTTATTGAGATGGATGAAACAGGCTATATCAAAGTTTCTCCTGGAACCACAAAGACGAATGTTGAAGGAGTGTTCGCGGTAGGAGATGCAGCGGACAAAATTTATCGCCAGGCTATCACCGCTGCCGGAACTGGATGCATGGGTGCGCTAGATGCTGAGAAGTTCCTGGTAGCGAAAGAAATGGAGATGGCGCAATAAAAAATCGTTCGAGATTAATAGCGCATATGAAACTAGACATACTCGTATTAGCCGCCCATCCTGATGATGCGGAACTCGGTGCCGGTGGTACCATAGCGAAGCATACTGCCATGGGCAAAAAGGTCGGCGTCATCGATTTTACCAGGGGAGAACTTGGCACACGCGGCACTGTTGAATCGCGAAAGCATGAGGCAGCTGATGCAGCTAAAATCATGGGTCTGTCTGTTCGTGAAAACCTTGGCCTTCACGATGGTTTTTTTCAGAATGATCCTCAAAGTCAACTTGCGGTGATTAAATCCATTCGAAAATATCAACCCGAAATTGTATTAGCGAATGCGGTCTATGACCGACACATCGATCATGGCAAGGCTGCAAATCTTGGATATGATGCATGTTTTTTATCCGGGTTGGCAAAAGTTGAAACAGTTGATGATGACGGAACAAAGCAATCGCCCTGGAGGCCATCCGCAGTCTATCATTACATTCAAAGTATTTTTATTGAGCCGGATTTTGTAGTTGACGTTACGAGCCATTGGGAAACGAAAATGGCAGCTATCCGTGCGTACAAGACGCAGTTCTTCAATCCTCAAAGCAACGAACCTGAAACCTATATTTCGAAGCCTGGCTTTTTGAAAATGGTTGAATCACGTGCTGTAGAATTTGGTCACGCGATTGGTGCACCATACGGAGAAGGATTCACTGTCCGGAGATATCCGGGTGTTAAGAATTTGTTTGATCTGATCTAAGACAAATAAGTAGTCGAAAATTTCCAAATCGATTAATCTTAAAACCGATCATCTCTTGATCAACAAATGTTTTATGGCGCAAGCCGGAACGCTTTCCAGACACCATCAATTTTAACGTACTGAATCCGATCGTGCAATCTGCTTGCACGGCCTTGCCAGAATTCTATCATCAGCGGATCAATCTGGTATCCTCCCCATTGATGCGGTCTTGGAAGAACTTTGCTTGATTCGAATTTCTTCTCCATTTGCAACACGCGTTGTTCGAGAATGGTTCGATCGTTTATGATTGTGCTTTGAGGCGAAGACCATGCACCTATCTGTGAGCTTCTTGGTCGACTTTGAAAATATTCATCTGACGTTTGTGCATCAACTCGTTCAACTATACCTTCAATGCGTACCTGGCGTTCAATGTCAGGCCAGAAAAATGTTATCGCACACGCGGGATTTTCTTCTAGCTCTTTACCTTTCTTACTTTGATAATTCGTGTAGAAAAGAAATTTATTATTTGTGATCCCCTTCAACAAAACAATTCTTCCGGATGGTTTTCCTTGTGCATCCACGGTAGACAAATGCATCGCGTTCGGTTCTGTCACTCCAGCTTGTAAGGTTTCATCAAACCACTTTTCAAATTGTTTGAGCGGATCCTGATGCACATTAGAGAGATCAAGCGTAGCCCGGGAATATTCTTTTCGTAAATCAGCGATGTTTTGCATACGGTTGCGAGGAAAGTAAAATGTATTTCAGCGATTTATTTGCAGGCACAAAATTTATCAAAGAAATAAGATTTGCATAGATGATCGCGAAGTATTTTATTCAAGTATTGAAAGAATGCTCAATTCGTCTTCTCTCGATGCCTATTCCGCTGTGTTCAACGACTAAACTTCTGCATGGAATTCTTTAAATATCAGAATAAAATAAAACCAGAGAAAGGCCGCTTGTTAATTTCCGAACCTTTCTTGCCAGATCCCAATTTTGAACGCACGGTAGTATTGTTGTGTGAGCATAATGAGGAGGGTTCATTTGGCTTTGTTTTGAATAAGCCTTCCATTCTTAAGTTACCAGAGGTGATGGAAGATCTTACTGCATTTGATAATATAGTTTATGTAGGAGGTCCAGTTCAACAAGATACGTTGCATTTTATTCATCGAAACTCAAGCATCACAAACGCGGTCGAAATTGCCGGTCACGTTTACTGGGGGGGAGATTTTGAAAGTTTGATTGTCCTTTGTGATACGAAACAATTATCGACAAATGATGTTCGTTTCTTTTTAGGGTACAGCGGTTGGGGGCCAGGGCAACTTGATGCAGAATTACAGCAGGATTCGTGGATTGTTTGTGATTATGTAACAGAGCAGCTGTTGTTTGAAACCGACCCGCAGTTGATGTGGAAAAAAGCTCTTGAAAACATGGGAGGACGCTTTTCCGTGTACTCAAACTACCCGGTTGATCCGAGGTTGAATTAGGTCATTTTTAAGTAAATTAGCGATTTAGCAGTAATGGACCATGAAGATGGAAACAGATAATAGAGAACTTGAACCTGTTCAAGAACAGGGAGCCGGGTTAACCAACACCCATGAAAATGTTGCGCTTCAATCTGAAATCGATCTTCCCGATCATGATGAATCGGTCGAGGAATTTGAAGAAGAACACAAGCACGTCGATTACAGCAACTACACGAAGGCTCAGTTAGTCTCTCTAATAAAAGATCTTGCAAAAGAATCCAACTTTAAAAAGGTCGATACTATTGTCAAGGAAATAAAGCCATTGCATGATGAGATGCGAGAAAAGGAGAGAGTGGCTGCCCTTCAACGATTTACTCAGGACGGAGGCACCGCTGAGGACTTCGAATACAAAGGCGATGAACTTGATAATGCATTTGATGCAAACCTCAGATTAATCCGCGATCGCAGAACTCAATACATTCGGCAACTTGAGGAACAGAAGAACGACAACCTTAAGAAGAAGCAAGACCTGATTGAAAGATTACGGTTGTTGATGGAGTCGCCGGAGGGAACTCAGCAGTTTGAAAAATTCAAAGAATTACAAAAGGAGTGGAGGAGCACAGGGCCTGTGCCAGGGCAGCAAGCCAAAACACTTTGGGCGAGTTATCATGCACTTGTTGATCGCTTCTATGACAATCAAAGCATCTACTTTGAATTAAAAGAACTTGATCGCCGAAAAAATCTCGAAGCGAAACTGGAGTTGTGTAACCGCGCGGAGAAACTCGCTAATGTTGAAATTATTAAAGATGCCATTCGCGAGTTGAATGAATTGCATCATGAGTTCAAGCATATCGGCCCTGTGCCTCAGGAAGAAAAAGAGGCTGTGTGGCAACGCTTCAAGACTGCATCTGATGCCGTCTATGCCAGACGGGATGAATATCTTCAAAAACTCCAGCAAGATCTGCATGCGAATTTCGAATTGAAGAATAAGCTTGGTGATGAAGCGCAAGCTTACGCAACGTATCAAACAGATCGTATTAAAGAGTGGAACGAGAAGACCAAGGAAATTCTTGAATTGCAAAAGAGATGGGAGGCAGTGGGAGGATTACCTCGTGCCAGGGCGAAAGAGGTGAACAAAAAATTTTGGTCAGCGTTCAAATCATTCTTCAACAATAAGAACAATTTTTTCAAGAAACTTGACGAAGAACGTGAGAACAATCTTCAGATCAAGAACGAATTGGTTAAGAAGGCTCTTGAACTACGCGAGAGTCAGGATTGGGAGAAAACATCAAACGACTTAAAAACGCTTCAGCAAAAATGGAAGGACGTTGGACCTGTTCCGGAAAAACATCGCGAAAGAGTTTTCAAAGAATTTAAAGATGCGTGTGACTATTTCTTTGCGCAGCGGAGAGGGCAACAAGGAAAAGTAGAGCAGGAGCAAATCGATAATTTGAACGTGAAGATTGCAGTCTGTGAGGAACTTGAAAAGCACGTGAATGAAGGCACTGCTTCCGTTGACTTGTTACACAAATTGCAAGACAAATATAATTCAGTCGGTTTCGTGCCGAAGAAGGATATCATCACCATCAAGAGCCGCTATCATGAGGGTGTTGAAAAGTTTGTTGAATCGATATCCGGCTTGACCGAAGACGACAAGAGCCGCGTGCTCCTGGAAAACCAGTTAAGTGATTTGAAGAACGATCCGATGGGAGATCGAAAGATTTTCCAAAAAGAGCAGGCGATAAGGAAGAAGATTTCAAAAGTCGAGAATGATATCGCGCTGTGGAAAAACAATCTTGAGTTCTTTGGGAAGTCACAGAACGCTGCAAAAGTGCGTGAAGAATTCAACGACAAAATCAAGAGTGCAAGCGATCACCTTGGCGAGTTAAAAAAGCAACTCAAGATGTTGAAGACAGTGTCATAAGCTCTCCGAAATAGCAGGAGTTTCGACCATTATTATCTGATCCCATTGGAAGGCTGAACGTAATTTTTCGAAGCATCATCGAGTATCAAGACCCAATCTTGTCCGTATCCTGATGAAGGCGCTTTGAAATCAAGCGCTGTTTTCGACGAAAATTTTCCCGCATCTTTGGATTCTCCATTTCGGGGATTATACCAAAACGCATTCCATTCCTTCCCCGATAATTTTGCCGGGTTTACAGTAAATGACATCCCTTCGGAAGTGTAAACGAAAATGTAATCTTTGCCACGGGTGGCCTGTACGCGATCGTTCGTTCCGCGTGCATTTGTAATGATCGATTGGTCCGGAACACGATCAAGCATGGGGCGCGATTCGATCAAGGTTTTCAAATATTGCATCTGTGTTGCTCCTGGCAAATTGAGCGCAATGTACCAGGGAAAATGCGGGCCGTTTATTGGTGTTCTTTCGGGTGTATACATTTGCCAGACATCATGACAACCATATGTATGTCCGAAAGCTCCTGCAAAAACATCCAGGTATGCATGCTTCCGGATGTCGAATGCACTGGAAACGCCAAGATCTTTTGCATTAAAACACACGGGATGATCTTCATATAAGGTCTCGCCATCCAGCACAGGTTTCACAGGAGTTTTTGTATACGCAACCTGAATGCGGTCCCAAATATTATTTTCACGGCAGTGACCGGTTTGAAACATATTAAAATCCAGCCACTCATCGTTGTGAAACCATTTTGCTGATCCGCCATCTTCAAGTTCATTTGGTTGAGGATGGAATGTCATAAGCGCATTCTGATATCCACCCACACCTGTTGAAATTCCTTCCGCCATAGCGCGCCAAATCTCAACATCGTTTTCATTTCTGGGATTGCGATCACCACCTAAGATCCAAATGATATTTTTTCGGTCTTTGTAACGCGAGCCGATCCATTGACCATAGGCTTTAGCGTTTCCTTTATTAAATATTTCTGGCCCGACTCCCCAGGTATTTTTAAAAACCTTGTCAGCCCATGTCGGCAACAGCGCAATGTACAATCCAAGTTCATTTGCTTTGTCGACTATAAAATCAACGTGTTTGAAATAGGCATCTCTTGGCTTTGTGGGATCGTCATTTTCCAATGGCAATTCGTTGTACGCATTAGGCGTGCGCAACCCATCAAATTCAGCGAGTGCTACTGCTTGAATAACGGTGAACTTTTTAGAAGCTCGATCACGAAGATAAATTTCAGCCTCTTCTCTTGTGAGACGATGAAACAATTCCCACGCAGTATCGCCGAGCCAAAAGAACGGTTTGCCATCAGAGGTAACGAGAAAGCGCTTGTTCTCGCTGACCCTGAGCTGACCGTTGGACGCAGTAATAAAAAAACAGAGAATGACACTGAGAATGTTTTTGGAGGGCATATGAGTTTTGGAAGTATATTAAAGTTCGCTCAAACAATTTGAAATTTTGGGTCTAAACCTTTAGAAGGTTTTTTAATAATTTATTTGCGCGAATGCATTCTTACCTTATTTTTGCACCTCCTTTTAGCCTCCTTAGCTCAGCTGGTAGAGCAACTGACTTGTAATCAGTAGGTCGCTGGT
>CBQWHS010000183.1:0-7290 GCA_967728665.1 uncultured Chryseosolibacter sp.
ATTCATTCAACTACGGTGGTATTCACTTCATTGCTTTAGATGATATTGACTTTGAAGATCTTTGGTATTATGGACACGTCGATTCTGTACAAGTAGAATGGTTGAAAAAAGATTTAGCTGCAGTGCCCTCCACTGTTCCGGTTATCACCTTTGCACACATGCCGATGTTTTCCGGAGGCATGAGCCTTTCCAACTTTGAAGAAGAAGGACCGGGCCGTTCCCTGGAAAGGCAAAAGGGGAAGTTGCATTACCGCCATGTGGTTTCCAATGCGCAAGAATTGTTAGTGATTCTGCAGACTCATCCGTATCCGATTTCATTGGCCGGTCATTTCCATTCCCGACAAGTTTTTTACTTTGAGTCTACGGGACAAAAAACTCGCTTTGAACAAGCCGCAGCTGTTGTTGGCAATGGTGGAGAAGGAAATATTGAAATGCGATCAGGAATTACGCTTTACACAGTAAAGGATGGCCAGGTAAGTGAAGGAAAGTTTATTCCGCTGGATTGAGAGCTAAATTGGAATCCCGATGATAGCAAACTGTCTATTAGCTTGTAGCCATAGGCATTTGAAGGCCAAGTGCAAGGCAACGGGATTCAGCTCGTGAATATTCAGATTTTCATAGGCAATATCGAATGCGCGGAATGACGGAATTTAAATTTGTGTGTAGGTCGCAACTGAGGGTTGGAATCAGGTCGTTTATTAACGGTGTCACCATCTGCAAAAAAATTTAGGCATCGCATCCATTATTAACGCATATTTAAGTTCACTATAACTCACACGGAATAAACTTATTTTATGAAAAGGAGCTTGAAATCGTTGCGATCATTTACCAGTCTTAAACTTGTAATTTTATTATTTCTGATAAGCTTGATGACCGGCTTTGCACAGCCCGCTGTTCGTCCAATCGAAGGGCGGTGGGACATCAAGGTGAATAAGGATGGAAAAGAGTTGCCATCATGGCTGGAAGTCGAGCACTCGGGAAACAAGACGCTTGTGGGTCGTTTTTGCTACGCGTTTGGCAGCGCACGCGCTATCTCCAAGATAACTTTTGCTGATGGAAAGTTCAGCTTCACCATTCCTCCTCAATGGGAGCAAGGTGACAACGACATGGTCTTCGAAGGCACGGTGGCTGATGACAAACTTACAGGAACGATGGCGTACACCGACGGCAAGAGCTACAATTTCACAGGCGTGCGTGCACCGTTGCTCAAGCGCGAAACGACACCTCAGTGGAGCAAGCCAGTTACGCTCTTTAATGGAAAAGATCTCACCGGTTGGCATGCTGACCGGGACCAAAATCAATGGAAGGCAGAGAATGGAATACTAAGAAGCCTCAAGTCAGGAGCTAATCTGATCAGTGATCAAAAGTTCACGGACTTCAAACTTCACGTCGAGTTCAGATACGAGAAAGGCAGTAACAGCGGAATTTATCTGCGCGGTCGTTACGAGGTGCAAATAGAGGATGACAAAGGAAAAGAGCCTTGGTATGGATATCTCGGTGGCATTTATGGATTTCTGACGCCGAACGAAATGGTTGCAAAAGCCCCGGGCGAATGGCAGACTTATGACATTACATTGATTGGTCGGCGTGTCACCGTTGTTGCTAATGGCAAGACGATCATCAGCGACCAAATCATACCTGGCATTACAGGGGGTGCGCTCGATAGTGATGAAGCTGAACCAGGTCCGATCATGTTTCAAGGGGATCACGGCCCTATAGATTTTCGAAACATCGTAATTACTACGGCGAAGTAGTCTGCCGCCGTCATTGCGCGCTTGCACAATACCTACGAAGCGCAAACCTTTGTTGAACGGAATCCCGTTGATAGCGAATTGTCTATGCCTTGTTGCCATCTGGATTAAAACCAACGTGCAAGGCAACGGGATTCCGCTCGTAAACATTCAGATTTTCAAAGACAAATCGAGCGCGGAAGGAAGGATTTTAAATTTGTGTGCATGTCGTCACAGAGCGTTGGAATCAGCCCCTGCCGAATTATACGTTTAGTAAGTAAAGAGTTGTATTAGAATTCGTACTTTTCTCTTCCGGTGAAAATAGATTTTCATATACCGCAAAAGTCCACTTTTGAAATTGGTGTCCGCGCCATTTTTCAAACGCATGGTTTCCCGCAGTTTAAAAATGAAACCATCCTGCCAAAAGGTAATACCGAGATCATATTCGACCTCAGTGAAACGAATTCTATTCAGGCATCCATGGGGGAAGGTTTGCCCTCCCGGCTACCGAGATGTTTCATCATCAGTTATGGAAGAGTCCCGGTTTATATCCAGTTGCCGAAACAGCAAACGTACTTTGGATTGATACTCGATCCTGTTGCTATCTACAGTTTATTAGGTGCTCCGGCAGGCGAGTTTGCTAACCAACCCATTGACCTCACGCTGGTGAATAAATCATTTTATGAATTGTGGGAACAGCTCGCTGAAGAAAAAGAATTCTCGCCGCGGGTAGCTTTGATTACCAAATGGGTGAAGATGAAAACAAAACCTCTTCACGTCCAGGATCACTTGCTCAACGAATTTCTTTGCAATCCCTTGTGCAAGCCTATGACCGTTACTGAAGTGGCTGATACGTTGTGTTTTTCGCCTCGTCATCTTTCACGAAAAATAAAATCGATTACCGGCCTGAATACAGAGGAGGTGCTACTCTATAAGAAATATCTTCGCTCACTTCATTTAATCCATCACTCCACCTTGCCGCTCACAACGATTGGTCATGAAAGCCATTTCACCGATCAGTCGCACTTCATTAAGGCATTTAAGGTATTCTCGAACATGACTCCGGGTGAATATAGTTCATCCAAAAGTGCAGGACCACCCGGCCATCTTTTTTACAATGTCCGATAAATACAATTGACCGGTTTCAGGGCGCTTTACTTTTACCCAAAAAAAGCAAAACATCATGATTCAAAAAATTGTCCTGTTCCTGTCCATTACGGTGGCCAGCGGTATTCTTGTTACCAATGTCTACACCTCAATAGTAGATGCTACTTCGTGGGGCTCAAATATCCCCGAGTCTATTCACACAGCCAGAAACTATTTTAAAGTGGTAAATCCCGGAACATTTTTCAGGGTGGCTTCACCGCTCAATCAAGTGCTGGCTTTGCTTGCGCTTGTGTTGTTTTGGAAATCGGTTCCATCTGCTCGCATGTTTCTGGGGATAGCATTAGGCTGCTATGTTCTTACCGATGTGTTTACGTTTGCGTACTTCTATCCACGTAATGACATTATGTTTGTAAAGGGAACTGATCCGGCTCTCATATCAAAAGCGTGGTCGGAGTGGAATGCTATGAATTGGTTTCGCTCTCTGATCATCTTTGCGGGGGTATGCGCTTCATTTGTTTCATTGGATACGGTCTATTCGAAGTAGTTCAAAGCCTGCTTGAGGGTTTGCTTGAACCTTACCTACCTGGGACTGGCGTGAGTCTCGCATCGCGCAAGGCGTTGCTGGAAGACTTGCGCCAGATACAGGAGGCCGGTTCAGCTAGCCAGTGCAGTGAAGTAGTTGTTTATCGCTTGTTGGTCAGAAAAAAAATGTCTCCCTTCAATTATTTTTCCATTTTCGATTGTCCACAGTACACAAGCGTAATGCTCCAGGTTGTTGTTATCGGTGCGATTTGTCTTAGAATGAATACATTCGATAAGATATCTGTTGCTTTCTGAAACAATTAATTTCTCTATACTTGGTCTTGATTCCAGCATTATTTTACCCACTTTGTCAAAGAAATCCACAACTTCCTTGACGCCTCTTTTTATTCCCGCTAATGGATGCTGACCTAAAAAATACCAGGTAATATTTTCGGCCATTACTTTTTTAATCCCTTCAATATCTTTTTTGGCGTAGCACTCAAAGTATTTGTTCACAATATCTTGGTTCGACTGCGGCATAAAATTACTTGTTATATACTCGTTACAGAAAAGTTCTGCAAAAGGCTTGCCATCGAAGTTTGTATTAATTACCGCTTCGGATTGGATCGCTAAAGATGAAGGTAGAGAACTTTGGCATTAGCAAAATTGACCTGTGGCCGAACACGTTTTGAAAGATAAACTACGATTAACGCAACTGCTTACAGTAGCTGAGCACTTCTACTCACGCATGATCTTAGAAATTCAAAATGGCTCCGAGTTCGGAATTGATAGGCGAAGACGTGTGCTGATGACGTACTTTCCACACATTCTTGTTTTTAAAAAAAACTACTGTAATTCTATTTCTCATGCTTCTTAAGATAGTGTTGCCATTTGAAATTGCCTGGTAGGTGATTAGAGCACTAGCGAAACCAATATTTTCACTATCGTTAATTTCTATCATTTCAAATATTACATTAACCTTTTCTTCTCCTAATGATCCCAACCAATCTTTTATGGCAGCGGACCATTCCGTCAAACCTGTTTGATATCCTTGCTTCCACATATCAAAAATCACAACGTTGTCATCGTACAGCCCAATCATACTTTCAACATCCTTGTTCCATGCCGATTGCTTATAAATTGTAAAAAAGTCTTGAGGTGTTTTCATCTTTAATAATACATAGTTCTATTTCCTGTTATGAAAAATAATTTGATAAAGTGTCACGTGTTAGATAAGCAAATGTCCTGACTCGATTATCATCAATCTTCTTTTGCCCGTTATAGTTCTGAGAAATCTGGTCACGCTCATATATATTCTGTTATATGTCAATCTTCACATTGTTTTGGCTTGCGATGGTCTGCTACTTTCTTTTCGCTGTCATTCCGTATAATTTGTGCTAGGGTTAGGTCAGTTTCGGTTAGTATTGGATTGCAGCAAAAGCTTACTTATTCTCAAATCCAAATCGTATCGCCTCTTCAAGCACTTTAACGTCTATATCTTTTAAGGTTTTGAACTTAATGCAATATCCGGTCACGCTCGCCTTGCCTAGTTTTTTTCCATACGTTTTGGATAAGAAGGTCTTATCATCGATACCAAGAATATAGACGGAGATTCCGGTTGTATTTGCGCTTATGCCAATTTGAAACCATTCCCTGGTTTTTCCATCAGCATATTTTAACGTCTGAAATCCGTACCCAATGTTAGGGTTAGCAACGGTTTTATTTTCGCTGTTTTTACCATCGAAGAACCACAATTTACACTCGGGTAATACTTGAAGTGTGAGTTGATGTAACACTTGCAGCTCACTACGTTTTGGCTCTGGTTGGCTGGATATATACTCTTTGATTTGTCCTTTCACGTTCATATAAAATATCAAATTATTAGCTGTTTACTTTGTTGCTATAACGTTCCTCATGGATGTTCGCTGCAACCTTGCTAGCAAGTCAATTTCCTCTCGACTCAAATTTCCAACTGCATGGAATGTCACTGGCGCAAGGGAAGTAGTTCTCGCAATTTGGTATTTCGCAGCCAAAGTCCGCCCCAAATGAAAATGCCAAAATAAACCGTGAACAATGTGTGTGTAAATAGAGGATTATTCAATCGCAGGTGCGTGGCCACAGCACCGCCAAAATAGGCTGTAAGCAGAATTGCGCCTAAAATGGAAGTTCTCGGGAAAGCGTACAGTAATGTCGCAAGCAAACCAAGCGCCCCAATGACGGGTAGATGCTGCTCAGCAAAGCCAAGGGCAAGCGTTCCTTCGATCACCTCCGGCGGTTTCACAAATTTCATTATGCTATCCATTAGCATGAAAAGAATCACGAGACCACTCATGACATAGGAGGTCCAGCGTTTGGTTTTTGATACTGTGTTTTCCATTGTAGTTAGATATTTATTTTGTTCTTCTTGTTTGATAGCATAAGAGTTACTTTAAAAAGCTATCCAGATAGCCGAGTATTGTTTGCGTTTGCATCATCAGGCTCACATGTCCTTGTGAAGGAACGATAGCTAATTGGGATTTTGGCATTCCAACAAAATCAGCCAACACACCGCCTCCCAATAGTTGATACGTTTTTACCAACTCAATTTTATCCAGGCCATCATTGTCGCCCGAGATCAGTAATACAGGGGAAGCAATTTTAGCAATGTTGGTTTCACCTATATCGAACCGTACCCCGGCAAAAGCAATCATCTGCTCTAAGAACTTTGTCCATTTTGTTTTGTCCGGTGCTACTGCATCGTATGCGGCTTTCATTGGAGTATTCGCAAAAAGTTCAGGCTTCATATTTTTAAACGCATTAGTTACTTCGGGCTGCCAACCACTGCTTTTATAGGTGGAAGAAATGATCACTAATTTTCTTACGCGTTTTGGGAATTGCACAGCAAACTGGTAAGCCACGGAGCCACCCATGCTATAGCCTGCAACATCCGCACTATCAACTTTTAGGTGATTCATTACGCCTTCAACATCACTCGCCAGAGTAGCTATGTCTAATTTTTCTGTCTGAAAACGGTGTGTGTCCATGTCCCTGCAATTCAATGGCAATTACTTTTCTTGTTTTTGACAATTCAGGTATTAGTTGCACCCAGTTCATCTCAATGGTGTAAAAAGCACCATGCAATAAAACGATAGGCCTACCTTCGCCATATACTTCGTAATAAACCTTGATGCCATTAACAGGCGCGTAACCACTGTTGGAGGGTTTAATCTGTCCGTTTGATTGAGATGCTACAAAAAGAATTGCAACGAGTAGCAATGATTTAAGAGGGCTATGTGCTTTGAATAAATTTTTCATGACGCTGTTTAAATTTTAGTTTGAATTTTGTTGACAATACAAAACTAGAATTCACGTCTGGATTTGACACGGTGTAAAAACGACAAGTTAGGGGATGAATTCTGCCAAGCAGGTACATAGTGTACTCATTGCCCAGCTGCGACTGGAATTTGTATTCTTTCTGAACGTGGAACTCCCTGGGCTGGCCCAAGCCTTAGCGTGTGTGCGTGACTTGTGCCTTTCTTGACTAAATTCTTGTGACTTCTTTTTTACATCAACATCGGTTGAATGTAGCAGGAGTATAAATTCAGAATTTAATTCAACCCTTTACAACAGCAGCCCGATATATCATGGGGACAGCATCTCAATCGAAATATCTTGTTTACACCTCGCGGCATTTACAGATCCTTACTTTTTTAAGACATCTGGTCATTTCCGATGAATTTGTTCGACACTGTGGTAATTATCATTGACTAAAAAAAACGCTCTATGACATGTAGTCTTGGAATCACATTTTCAAAATAATGTGGGCAGTAAGTTAAATAGCCAATTAATTACACCCCCCATTTGGTAATGGTTAATTGTTAATTGATATTTGAATTTTAAAGGTTGGTTGTTAATTTTATAAATGGTTGCCATAAATAAGGAAATCTGTGGG
>CBQWHS010000184.1:0-7212 GCA_967728665.1 uncultured Chryseosolibacter sp.
CTTCAGTCACCTTTCTCCCTTCCAGGTAACTGAAGACAATTCCCCAAGCAAGACCCAATACAAGTCCATTCAAAAACAGGAATACAAAATTAAATGGCGGAGGCGTTAGGGCAAATCCAAGCCAGGAAAGAATAGCGACAACGGAAATGAAGAGGATCGATGCTGCTCGCGATGGTGATTTTAGCTCCGAGATTATTTTAATGCCCAGAAATTTTGAATAAGCATAACCCGCCACTTGAAATGTTACCAACCAAATTTTGTAGTCAATATTCCACCATGACATGCCTTCGAAGGTCGCCGAGGCGAACGTTTTGCGGAAAGCATAGATGCAGGTGTATAGACAAAAGGAAGTGAGTGAAGCATAGATTATCAAAACCGTTGGATGTGCTCGCTCAAGGCGTTGACGGATTCCGTCTCGCGGAAAGCTTTCTTGCCTTAATGATGTTTGTTGTTTTAATAAAATACTTTTCATGGAAATAAGTAACTCACTAATTTTCCACGAATCTGATCACATTGAAAGCTGTTATCCGAACCTTAACAAAATGATAAACAGATTGCACATCACCGTTGCTTTTTATTTGACGAACATCACACCAAAATAAGATTACGATAACGTGGACCATTCAGCAGACATCGCGATTGTCGGAGCCGGCATTGCCGGACTCGCGCATGCATATATGGCATTGCAAAAGGGATACAAGGTCGTGTTGTTTGAACGCGAGCAATTTGCCGTTGGAGCGTCAGTGCGAAACTTTGGATTACTCTGGCCGATTGGGCAGGAGGAATCAAATCTTGATCGCGCTTTGCGTAGTCGTCAACATTGGTCGGCACTTTCAAAGGAGGCGAATTTCTGGCTCAACGAGAATGGATCGCTTCACCTGGCCTATCACGATGATGAGATGCAGGTACTGGAAGAATTTATTTCCTTATCCAAGAATACTGCCTTCAAGGTTAAGATGTTGATGCCAGATGAAATTGCTCGACGCTCGGAAGTTGTGAATGTAAAGAACCTTAAAGGTGGAATGATTAGCGAGACAGAAGCGACTATCTACTCGAGAGAGGCAATTCGACGGATTCCACTTTTTCTTCAGGAGAAGTTTGGATTGATCCTTCGTCTTGGACAAGTCGTTAAAGAAGTCAATGTTCCAACAATTGAGACATCACGCGAGAAATGGAAAGTAGAAAAGGTAATCATTTGTAGTGGTGCGGATTTTGAAACTCTTTATCCGGAGATATTTGATCAACATAAACTCACCAAATGCAAATTGCAGATGATGCGTGGACATTCTCCTTCGCCCGTGTCCATGGGGCCATCATTGTGTGCAGGCTTAACGCTATTACATTACAAAGCTTTTAATAAATGTGAGAGTCTCGTAAAAGTACAACAGCGATATGACGAAACAATGTCATTCAACAAGAAGTTTGGAATCCATGTTTTGCTCGCGCAAAATCCATACGGAGAATTTATCATTGGTGATTCTCATGAGTATGGAGGAACAATAGAGCCGTTTGATAGGGAAGACATCAATCAAAGCATTCTGGATTACCTTCATACATTTGCAAATCTTCCGGGACTTAATATTGTGGAACGATGGAATGGAGTTTATCCAAAACTTCCGTCAGGTAGTAATCTCGTTGTCTCGCCTGAGAAAAACGTAACGATTGTAAACGGACTGGGTGGAGCTGGCATGACTTTGAGTTTTGGACTAGCGGAGGAAGTTATTGATAACCTCTGAATAGTTTAGCGAACGCGATATTCACTTTGTGTTCATCTTTACCAGGGAAGTTTAATGCACTGGTAATTTATCTCTAAATTTTAAGTCACGTCAATCTCGCACTTTTGTCGTGTAATCAGCAGCCACTGCCTAAAGTTTGCTAAGCATCTAAGATTTTTGTTTTGCTCTGTTTTAGAGTACTGGTACGCTATTGCACAAACAAACTTAACCCATAACATATGTTTAAAACTTTACAGCGTCAAAGACTTGATTGCCTCGCGCAAAAAATCAGGACGATGATAGTTCTGATTTTTTTGTTTTCGGCGGGAAGCACGTTGCATGCACAGTCGAATGTGTCTGGCACCGTTACCTCAGGAGAAGATGGGTCCCCAATTCCCGGCGCCAACATTCTTTTGAAAGGCACTACCATTGGAACGATCACAGATGCTGATGGCAAGTTCACCATTGGTGTTTCAGGAAGTGACCCAATTTTAGTTTTCTCTTTCGTTGGTTATGTTAGTCAGGAACTCCCGGCCAATGGAAATTCGGTAATTAACGTTACGCTTGCATCGGATGCTAAGCTGCTTTCGGAAGTTGTGGTTACGGCACTTGGTATTGAGAAAGACGCTGCAACGTTGGGATATTCTCAACAAAAAGTTGCAGGAGCGGATCTCGTTAAAGCTCGTGAACCAAATCCGTTGAATTCACTTGTTGGAAAAGTTGCAGGCCTGACTGTGGGTGGTTCTTCAGAAATGCTGGGACGTCCACAGCTTGTTTTGCGTGGTGAAACAGATGTACTGATCGTTGTTGATGGTGTGCCTGTTGTGTCTGATACCTGGAACATCAGTCCTGATGATATTGAAACTTACAACGTATTGAAAGGTCCCAATGCTGCTGCACTGTATGGATCGCGCGGAAGAAACGGGGCAATATTAATTACAACTAAAAAGGGAACAAAAGATAAAAGAGGTTTTGCGATCGACTTCAATTCGAGCACGATGATGGACAAAGGTTTCCTGACCTTACCACAAAAACAAAATCAATACGGAGGCGGAGAATACAATACGTATCGTTTTGGTGATGACGACTTCGGTCAAAAGAATGGCTACAATCAAAATGATTATGACGTTTGGGGTCCGCGTTTCGCTGGCCAATTGATTTCACAGTATGATAGTCCGTTTGATACACTATCCGGAATTCGTTCGGCAACGCCTTATACTGCACGTGGAAAAGACAACTTGAAAAGATTTTTACAAACCGGTATTCTCTCCACAAACAACATCTCTGTTGCTGCAAGTGGCGATAAGTATGACATGCGTGCTTCGGTGTCTCATTCTTATCAGCGCGGGATAGTGCCCAATACGCAATTGAACATAACGAATTTCAATATTTCGGCAGGCTATGATTTTACAAAGAAACTTAGGATTGAATCAAATCTTAATTACAACAAGCAATACACTGACAATTTTCCAGATGTGACTTACGGTCCGAACAGCATTATTTACAACATCGATATTTGGGCAGGTGCAGACTGGGACGTAGCGGACCTTAAGGATTACTGGCAAAAAGGTAAAGTAGGAGTACAGCAGAAAAATTTTGAGTACATCCGTTACAATAACCCTTACTTTTTTGCGAATGAATGGTTACGAGGTCATCACAAAACTGATATCTACGGTTATGTGGCGTTGAAGTATGATATCACACCCTGGTTGAAGGCGGCACTACGCACACAGATATCAAGCTGGGATCTTTTACGAAGCGAAAAGTTTCCGTACTCTGCATCTTCTTATAGTCGCGATCAAAAACAAGGTGATTATCGTGAGGACAAACGAAGTCTCTTTGAGAACAACACCGATCTCCTCCTAAGTCTTAACAAAGATATTTCCGACAATTTTAATCTTTCTGGCCTGGTGGGAGGAAACCTTCGCACATACAGTTACAATTCATCTTACGCTACTACTGACTATCTGAACGTTCCTGGAGTTTACAATTTTGGCAACTCAAAGAATCCTGTAAAGATTTATAATTACACTGCGCCGATGCAGGTAATTAGTGGCTATTATTCATTTGATCTTTCATATAGAAGCTTTGTTACCCTTTCTACATCTGGTAGAGTAGATAAATTTTCCACGTTTTATCCTGGGTACAATTCTGGGTTTTATCCTTCTGTTGGGTTGAGCACAGTGATCAGTGAATTTGTAAACTTACCTTCGGCAATTTCTTTCTTTAAACTGAGAGGATCTTATGCTGATGTTAAAAATGCCTTTACATCGGCTAACATCGGTCCAGCGTGGCAAGCAAGTGGATACGGAAATCCTATCGATTATGGCGACACTTATTCAACCGCTTACGATGGTCCGATTTACAATAGTAACACCTATACCATCTCTCGTCCATATAACAATCAGAGTGCAGCCTATTACACTACTGTATTGGCTTCTAAAACTTTGAAGCCTAGTGCGAACTCTTCGATTGAAGTTGGTACGGATATGAAGTTTGTTGAGAATCGCATCGGATTAAGTGTAACCTATTTCCAGGCAACGAAAGGTCCGGGTATTGTAACAGAACAATGGTCACAAGCATCAGGATTTAACGGTGGAAAGATCAACGGAATTAAAACTGAAAAGAAAGGTTGGGAGGTTTCATTAAGCGGAACACCAGTAAAAACTGATAACGGATTGACGTGGAGTATTCTGGCAAACTGGTCGACTTACAAAGAAACGTTCAAGGAATTTTATAACGGCTTGTCTTCACTTAATGGAAGTTATCTTAGTAATGGAAGTTATGTTGCTGACTCACGAATTCAATATAAGATTGGCGATCGCGTTGATGCGCTTTACGGAACTAAATTCTATCGCGACAGCAATGGTGAAATTATTCACAAATCAAACGGAGATATTTACCGTGATAACCTCGTAGCACAGAAGTTGGGTAATTACAACGCGGACTTTGTTTGGTCTTTGATAAATACAGTCAGCTATAAGAATTTCAGTCTCAATTTCCAGTTTGATGGACGTTCCGGCGGTGTTGGAATAGACTATGTCTATAAGAAGATGCTTCAGGGTGGTAGTGAAAAATCCACAGCGGAAGGACGATACGGAGAGGCCAGGCTTGCTGAGTTCAATGCAAATCCAAACAACGACATCAACAAAGCTCCAACTCCGACATACGTTGGTGAAGGTGTTGCTTTGGCTGCAGATTCTGAAAAGCCAGTAGTTGATCCTCTTACCGGAAACATAACCAACCTCGGGCAATTGAAACTTGTGCCCAACACCGTGGCTTATTCTCTTCAGGATTATGTGAATGCCGAAACAAAATTTGATGAGCGTACATTGGTGAGCAAGACGTTTACGAAACTCAGACAGGTAACGATCTCCTACAATTTGCCATCAACGCTTTTGCAACGCACTGCTATTCGCGCTGCCAGCATTTCCCTGGTAGGTCGCAACTTGTTCTATTTTGGTGATCGCAAGGATATTGATTGGGAACAATACGTGGGCACAAACGCGAACTCTCAAATTCTCGCTTCGCCAACGCTTAGAAGATACGGTGTGAATATCAACCTAACTTTTTAATTGAATTATTATGAAGCCTTATAAACTAATAATTTTCACATGCATGGCAATGTTGCTGGCTGTGCGATGTTCTGACTTTGATGAGTTAGTTCAAAATAACAATTTGCCAACAGCAGTTCCACCTTCATTGCTATTGACCGGTGCGCTGGAACACCTGAATAAAGAAAACGCATGGAACGGTAAACAAGGATCACAAAGTGCTGCACAGTTTTTTATCAGCACGTATGACTACTATGGAACCAACAACTATGATCAGGCACCGTTCACAAAATCTACAAACAACTTTGAGTACGTTGGAACTCTTCAGAACATTGAGCAGATGAATATTGAAGCAAAGAAGCTTGGCCTCCCTGAGGTTAACGCGTATGGAGCACTGAGCAAGTTTCTGAAAGCATATTATTTTAATTTAATGACCCAGAAATTTGGTGATGTTCCTTTGTCCCTGGCGTTGAAAGGCTCGGAAAATAAATCTCCGGTTTACGATAATCAGAAAGACGTTTATATTCAGATTTTATCGTGGCTTGATCAGTCTAATAGTGAGCTTGGTCAATTAATAGCAAGCGGTGCTTCTTTGACTGGCGATATTTATCTCGGAAACGATTTAAAGAAATGGCAGAAGATCGTAAATGCATTTACACTTCGCGTGCTGATCAGCCTGAGCAAAAAAGAAAACGAATCAGGACTGGATGTAAAGCAAAAGTTTTCGCAGATCATTAATTCTCCGGCAACCTATCCTTTATTGTCCGGCCTGAGTGATAATCTTCAGTATACTTACAATGCTCAGTACAACAATTATCCAAAGAATCCAACGAGCCAGGGAAGAGATGCGCACCGTGAAAACGTTGGGTCCGCTTTCCTGGATCTAACTACTTCCCTGAAAGATCCTCGCACATTCATTGCAGCAACACCAGCTCCTGCACTGATTGCCGCAGGAAAATCGTTCACCGATTTCAGCGCGTATGCAGGTGCGCCAGCTGGATTAGGCATGAGTGAACTCGGCGTCAATGCTCAATCGGGAAAATATTCCTTCATCAATGCGCTCCGGTATTATGCAGACTTCGCGGGATCTAAAGCTGAGCCTGCAATAATCATTGGGTATCCTGAAATGTGTTTCAATATCGCTGAAGGAATCAATCGAGGTTGGTCCGCCGGTGCTGCTGATCAATGGTACACGAATGGGATCAAAGCTTCGATGCAGTTTCTGGGAATTACCGAGGGTGGTAAAATAGATGTTGGAAATAATTTCTCGACTGTAGTGTACGGATCGGTGACGGTCTCTATTTCGGATTACCTGAGCCAACCTTCCGTGCAATACCAGGGCGGTGCAACAGGTTTGAATCAAATATTAAAGCAGAAGTACATTGCCTTTTGGCAGAATTCAACATGGGAAGCTTTTTTTAATCAACGAAGAACAGGCGTGCCTGCACTATCAAGCGGTCCAGGAAGTGGTAATGGAAACAAGATCGCAATGCGCTGGCAATATCCTGTGGCAGAAGCATCTGCGAATACAAGTAATTATGAAACAGCTGTCGCAAATCAGTTTGGTGGACAAGATGATTTGAACGGTGTAATGTGGATACTTAAATAGTGGTTGTAAGCACCCGGCAGAAATTTCTCCGGGTGTTTCTTTAACTTCACAACATGAAAAACTATATCGGCATTATCCTGTTAGCGTTTGTCTCAACAAACTTATTCGCACAAAGTCAGAAAACGGAAAATGTAATTCTAATTACACTTGACGGGTTTCGTTGGCAAGAAGTTTATAAAGGCGCTGACTCTGCTTATATGAAACAGCAACAGCATTTGAAAGATGACCAGGTGAAAACGAAATACTGGAGGGATGATCTAACGGAAAGAAGGAAAGCGCTTCTTCCATTTTTCTGGAATACAATTGCTTCGCAGGGACAACTGTATGGCAATCG
>CBQWHS010000185.1:0-7207 GCA_967728665.1 uncultured Chryseosolibacter sp.
AGAACATAAAAGAAAAAGCCCTGATGATTCAGGGCTTTTAGTACCCAGGACGGGAGTTGAACCCGTACAAGCATTACTGCTCACAGGATTTTAAGTCCTGCGTGTCTACCAATTCCACCACCCGGGCAGGTGATAATGGTATTTCAAAACCTTCTATTCAAAACCCGGTTCAATCATTGGCGCTCATTCCGATTTTCATCGGAACGTGTCTACCAATTCCACCACCCGGGCGTTTAGTCATTGAAGAAAATCCCAATGCCTCAGAAACAAAAAATGTGAGCCGGAACTCACACTTTCTTAAATCTGAGCGGGAAACGAGACTCGAACTCGCGACCCTCACCTTGGCAAGGTGATGCTCTACCAACTGAGCTACTCCCGCATCTTCCATTTTTAGATCTTTAATTTGGTTGATTTGTCGATTTCCGATCAAATCAGGCCCTTTCCAACCCAAAACGGACTGCAAATTTAATCCCGATTCCTAAATTTCCAAATGTGAATTAAATCTTGTCTGTAAAATGGCGCACAGCTTTTTCGTCGGAGAATTTTTTGTCGTTGTAGGCCGAAGAATCGCCTTTTGGGATTGAAAGTGACTTAAAATCGTTGGCTTTCACCATTTTGGCTATATAGATAATCTGCCCCACATGACTTGGATAATGGGCAAGCTGCCGCTCTAATGCATCCATCACGCTTTGGCCCTCATTTCGGATGTAGATTATTTTTGAAAGATCTTCTGGTTTCAGCTGGTCGATGGCAGCAAACAAAGTGCTCCAGCCCTTTTCCCATGCGGCAAGCATCTCGGTTTTATCTTTGTAGCCAACTTCAAATTCGGCTTCGCGATCACGCCATGTTTTTTCCCCATCAGAAGTTAAAAAATCCGTAAAACGTGATAGCATATTTCCTGTAAGGTGATGGACAATTATGGCAATGCTATTGCTAGCCTCATTCGGTCGCCAGTTTACGTGCTCGTCATCAATCTGCGCGATTGCTTTTTCGCCAAGACCTTTATAGTACTGAAATAATTTGCGAGTACCAGTTAAGAAAGCTTGTCCGTCCATAATTGGTTAGTTTAATTATAACTAACACGTTTTTCAATGGTCATAGTTTCGCTAATTCTTTAATTACTCGTATCTCAATGCCGCTACTGGATTTCTACGCGAGGCTTTCATTGCCTGAGAAAAAATAGTAATCCATCCCAGCAACAAAACCGCCACTGCGGCCTCTATAAAAATATCAGCGCTCCAGGGTATTTTATAGACAAAAGCTCTCAGCCAAATGTTAGCGAGAAAATATGAAACAGGAATGGCGATCATAAGGGAAATACCAATCAGTTTCAAGAAGCTTTTTGAAAGTAAGATGAGCAATTCGGAGGTCGTGGCACCCATGATTTTACGTATTCCAAGTTCTTTTGTCCGCTGTTCACTTTCATAAGCCGAGAGTGCATAAAGTCCTGTACATCCAATTAACTCGGCAAGCAACGTAAAGATCAAAAGAAATTGGCCTGTTCGGGTTTCGCCTGCATAGATTTGCTCGATCTGATCTTCCATAAACATCGAACGATAAGAATTTTCGTTCATAAACTTTGGAACGGTTTCATCAATGGTTTTGCGAATCGATAAAAGATTTTTTCCGTTCAGACGCACCATGTATTGTGTATTGCTTGTGCTATAGCCAATGACCAATGGCATGATCTCTTTTCGCAATGAGGATGCATGATAATCTTTGATGACGCCAATAATTTCTCCTGGTAATGAATCAGAGAAAATGAACCCCGAAACTTTTTGACCAATCGCGTTTTTTACAGTCCATCCAAACGCAGCTGCTGCACTTTCATTTATAATTACGCCTTTATTCTCATCGTTTCCATTGTCGTAAAAATTTCTGCCGGATAAGAGCTGAAGTTCGAGAGTCGGGATGTAACCATGGTCGGCAAACAGCCACTGTACCTTAATACTCTCTTCTTCGGTCTCGCTTACTTTATTCAGATCGGTGGTATTCGCACGTTGTCCTGGGAATTCGGTCGCAACTGAAATCTCTTCGACTCCGGTAATTTTCATTATCTCGGCTTTAAAACCTTCCAAACTGATGTTTTGTCGTCGATCGCCTTCAAACAGTAACAACTCTGTTTTGTTAAAGCCAAGCTCCTGTGAACGCAGAAAGTTTGTTTGTCTGAATACCACAATTACGATGATGACAAGAGCACTTGTCAGCGTGAATTGAATTAAAACAAGAGCTTTTCGTAAGCCTCGGCTTGAGGCGGATACACACTGTCCTTTCAAAACTTCTTTTGGAAGAAATCGCGAAAGGAAGAATGCGGGATAACTTCCTGCCATGACGGAGAGAAAAATAAAAGCTAATATTAATCCAACCAGCATTTTTGGATTTGTAAAGAAGTTTGTCAGTTCAAGTTTCCATCCGGTCACGGCGTTAAAAAAAGGAATCGAAAGATCGGCCCATAAGATTGCGAGCAAAAAACTGGCGAGACATAGAATAAACGACTCTGTAAGAAACTGAAAGACAAGCTGAGAACGAAAAGCGCCCATAACCTTCCTGATTCCCACCTCTACGGAACGTTTTATTGACCTAGCCGTGGCAAGATTCATATAGTTGAAGGACGCAAGCAAAAGAATGATCAACCCGACCATGCTGAAACCGACAACTAGAATTTTTCCAATGGAATTTGAAGGATTAGCAACATAGCCTGCATCAAGATGAATGTTCGCCAACGGCTGAAGAAAATATTCAAACTTGGTCCAGGCGGGAGGTGTAAACCGGTGCACAAATGCGTTCAATTTTTTATCGAAAGCTGCTCTGTCAAAATCTTCAGGCATCAACAAATAATTATAATAGGAATTGGAATTCCAGGTTACTGCAAGAGGTTGCACTTTTTCAATCCATGAAAATGAAATAATGAAATCTGTTTGTAAATGCGACTGATAGGGGAAATCTTCAAAAACCCCAGCAACCTTGAAATCGCCCAGGTCATCAATCGTCAATGTTTCACCAATGGCATTTCCCTTAGCAAACAAATAAGTGGAAGCTTCCTGGCTGATATAAATTTCATTTTCCGCTAAATCGCGCGATGGCAAAATTTTGAACGGGATTGTAAAAATTGAAAAAAAAGAATGATCAACGGCCATCAATTTTTGTTCAGAAGGCTCTTGGGATTCTGCCTTTATTTTTTTTCTCGTAAATCCAACGCGAGTTGCTGCCTTAATTTCTGGAAAAATTTTTATCAATTCCGGAGCGAGGACACCTTGGGTAACGGCAACGTACGTGGAATTCGTGCCTTCCACTTGCTTATTTACAACTCTGTAAATCTTGTCGACGTGCTCATGATGGAGATCATAACTGTATTGGTCGATAAGAAACAGCCCGATCACCAAACAGCATCCAATTCCAATGGAAAGGCCGATGATATTTAATATTGAAAACAGTAAACTGTTCTTCAGATTTCTGGATGCAATGATAAAGTAGTTACGAAGCATAGTGAGATATTTTGCTACAGGGAGAAGAAATTTGGTACCAGATTTTGAATGCTTGTTTGGACATGAATTTGCGCCTTGTCATTAGCAAAATACTCCAGGCTGCCCATCAATAGAAATTCCAATGTCCATTAATGGGCACTTAATCAATGTAATTTGTTTTACTAGCAAATGCCTAGTCGTTGAAACTGTCAGAAATTTGGTCACTCGTATCGCAACGCAACCACCGGATTAAAACGAGATGCTTTAATGGCTTGCCAAATGATCGTTGCCCATCCAAGAATGAGTACAGCCAAGGAAGCCAACAAGAAAATATCCCATGACCATGAAATCTTGTACGCGAACGTTCGAAGCCAAATGTTGCCGAGATACCACGCGATGGGCATTGCTAAGATCAATGAAATCACGATTAACTTCACAAAACTTCCAGAGAGCAAAATGAGCAACTGTGAAGGCGTTGCGCCCATAATTTTGCGGATGCCAAGTTCCTTAATTCGTTGCTCGCCCTCATAAGCAGAAAGTGCATAAAGTCCGGAGCATCCGATCAATATGGCAAGAAATGTAAAGACTGAAAGCATCTCACCGGTCTTCCGTTCGGCCCCGTAAGTTTCTTCAAGTGAATCCTCAAAAAATACTGAACTATACGAATTTTTATACATGAAATTTTTAGTCATTTCATCTAACAATTTGCGTGTCATATTCAGGTTTTTACTTTCAAAACGGGCAAGGTATAGACCGCTGTTGTCTGAATAAGCAATCACCATGGGCAAGATTTGTTTTCGCAGTGGCGTCATGTGAAAATCCTTTAGGACGCCGATTATTTCACCAGGTAGTGAATCCCTGAACGAAAATCCAGAAATTTTTTTGCCTACTGCTTCCTTCGCTGTCCAACCAAATTCGGACGCGGCCTTTTCGTTGATAATCACACTCCTGTCTTTGTCACTTCCATTCGCATAGAAATTTCTTCCGGCGGCAAACTGCAGCCCAAGCGTTGGAATGTAATCATGATCTGCAAACATCCATTGAATCTTAACGCTTTGCTCTGAGCTATGATTTGCTTCGGCTATATCGGTAATATTCATGCGGTCGCCCGGATAATCCGAACCACTTCCAACACTCTTGATGCCTGGAATTTTTAACAGCTCAGCTTTCATTGATTCAACCGTAATGTCTTTGTTGCGATCACCAGAAAACAATAACAACTCCTCCTTCTGAAATCCCAGGTCATGGTTTCTGATAAAACTCATTTGCTTGAACACGACTGTTACAAGAATTACCAGTGTGCTTGTTAACGTAAACTGAACTACTACCAGTGCCTTTCTAAGTTTTCGACTCGCGTCTGAACTCTGCTGTCCTTTCAGAACGGCATGGGGCATAAAACGAGAGAGAAAAAAAGCGGGATAACTTCCAGCGAGAATGGTAAGCAATATCAAAGAGCTAATAGTTGAAAGAAAAAATGTCAGACTGGAAAAGAATTTCGCTAAGTCAAGATGCCATCCCGTAAATGCATTAAATGCGGAGATGCCGATATCGGCCCACAGGATTCCCAACAGAAAACTTAGAAGACATAATAAGAACGATTCTGTAAAAAATTGAAATACGATTTGACTTCTCACGGCCCCCATCGCTTTCCGAACGCCAACTTCCAGTGAGCGTTTTGCCGATCTGGCCGTTGCTAAATTCATGTAATTGAAACACGCCATCGCCAGAATGATGATGGCTACAACGAGGAACCCGTGAACAGTGATTCTTCCGACAGATCCAGACGGATTTGCAGCGTAGTATGCATGGAGGCTTATGTCAAGTAAAGGTTGAACGAAATATTCGAATTTTTCCCACGCTATCGGAGTGAAGCGGTGAACAAACGCGTTAAGTTTTTTATCAAACGCAACTTTGTCAAAGTCGTCTCCGACAAGAATATAGTTGTAGTAAGAATTCGAACTCCAGTCCATTTGTTCCTGATCGACGGCCTCGATCACAGCAAAGGAAATAATGAAGTTTGTTTGAAGATGAGATTGGTAAGGAAAGTCTTTAAACACCCCAGCGACTTGAAATGGATTGGTTTTATCTAGTGTTATTATTTCTCCGATGGGATTCTTGTCAGCAAAGAAAGCTTTAGACATTTCTTCGCTGATATAAATCTCCTTCATGCCAATTGGCTTGACGGGAGTTTTCAAAAAAGGAAATGTGAAAATTGAAAAGAAAGATGGATCAACTGCCATGATTCGTTGTTGCGATGGTTCACCATTTTCCGTGTTCATCGTGGAACGAATAAATCCCACACGTGCGGCACTTTTAACTTCAGGAAAATTCTTAATTAATTCGGGACCAAGAAGCGCTTGCGTTACAGCTACGTATTGGGTGCTCGTTCCTTCAACCTGCTTATTCACCACCCGGTAAATCCGCTCGGCATTTTCATGTTGCCGATCGTAGCTGTATTGATCCACGACAAACAAACCAATGACCAGGCAACATCCGATACCAATCGATAAGCCGATTACATTGAGAACAGAAAACACGAGACTGTTCTTCAGATTGGGAATGGAAATCAAAAAATAATTACGAATCATAAAGTATTTTGGCATCCCAATCGAAACATAGTACCAAACTTGAAAGCACGTGTTTCGGAGAATTTTGGAGCATTATCAAATCAAATCTAAGACAGACTGCCCATCATTAGAAAATTCAATGTCCACAAATGGGCACTTGATGAATGATATTTTCAATAGGATTATTAGGTTTGGAAGAAACTTAAAGCAGCAAGCTTAGATTGCTGTCTCAGAACAGAATGAAACTCGACCTTAATCCATTAAACCTAGCTATCCGACATTGACGAATCAATCCGCAGGAAAAATTCTTATTGCTGACGATGATGACTTTGTGTTGTTGTCTTTGAAAATGTTGCTTGATCAAAACCATCTTGAATCAATCAGCGCTTCTTCGCCGGAACGAATCCCATCGTTTCTGGAAAAGAATTCTATTGAAGTTATTCTGTTGGACATGAATTTCCGCCAGGGCGATACGACGAGCACCCAGGGACTTTTTTGGTTAAAAAAGATTCTCGAATTAAACCCGACCATTCCGGTTATACTCATCACAGCATACGGCGAAATCCCATTGGCAGTTGAAGCAATGAAACATGGTGCATATGATTTTGTGACAAAACCATGGGATAATCAAAAACTTGTGTCGACAATTAAGAATGCAATTGCGCTGCACAGGGAGAAGTCTAAAGGCCTGAATCGGCAACCTCCTAAAGCAATTGAAGCCGGAGAATCATTAATTGGAGATTCAGAAGTTATCATCAACATTCGAAAACTAATCGAGAAAGTTGCAGCAACTGAAACATCGGTTTTGATACTCGGTGAAAATGGAAGCGGTAAGGAGGTCATTGCACGAATGATCCACCAAAAATCAAATCGTGCTCAAAAACCATTTGTAAGCGTTGATGTGGGTTCATTGAGTGAAACCATTTTTGAAAGTGAACTCTTCGGACATAAAAAAGGGGCCTTCACCGATGCGAAAGAAGATCGAATTGGGAGGATTGAATCGGCACAGGGAGGCACACTCTTTCTCGATGAGATTGGAAACGTTCCACTTTCTCTTCAATCAAAATTGCTGACGGTACTCCAGAACAAAACAATCACTCGCCTCGGTACCAACAATCCGATTCAAGTGAACGTCAGGGTAATCTGCGCCACAAACAGCAATCTGAAAAAACTTGT
>CBQWHS010000186.1:0-7206 GCA_967728665.1 uncultured Chryseosolibacter sp.
CTTTTGAACTTGTTCTCGGCAACCATGACATTATGAGTGAGCGGCAGTATGAACGCAAAGGAATAGCCGTGTGTGATGATTTAACAATTGGAAACTTCTTATTCACGCATCATCCACTGGATAGCATTCCTGAAAATTTATACAACATGTCCGGCCACATTCATCCTGGAATTCACTTAAGAGGGAAGGGCAGGCAATCGGTTACTTTGCCGTGCTTCTATTTCGGTGTGCGTCAGGCGTACCTGCCAGCGTTTGGGAAATTTACCGGATTGGCGATGATCGCGCCGAAAAAAGATGATCGCATTTATGTCGTTGCTGAAAATAAAATCATGAATGTATCATGAAAAAAACTCTAGCCATTATTTTAGTTCTGTCTTCAAAAATTGTTTTTGCCCAGGATACAACGCGACTGTCTCTATTATTTCTGGGTGATTTCATGCAACATGATTCGCAAATATCCGATGCGTATGATCCGTCTACGAAATCCTATAATTATGATCCCTGCTTTCAGTTTGTTAAAGCATACACGCAATCCGTTGATCTGGCTATCGGAAACTTAGAGCTCACCCTTGCGGGTCCTCCGTATCAGGGTTATCCAAAATTTAGTGCGCCGGATCAATTGTTGAATGGTTTAGGAAATATGGGAATGGATGTTCTTGTCACGGCCAATAACCACTGTGTTGACACGGGAAAAAAAGGATTGGAACGAACGATCAGATTGTTGGATAGTCTCAATATTCCGCACACGGGAACATTTCGGAACGCGGAAGAAAAAGTTTTGAATCATCCGTTGATCATTAAGCGAAATGGTTTTAACCTGGCAGTATTGAACTACACTTTTTCGACGAACGGCCTTCCGGTTGCAAGTCCAAACATCGTTAACATGATTGACACTGCGGCGATTCGAAGAGACCTAGTAAAAACGAAAAGCTTAAAACCTGATTTAATAACCGTCTTTTTTCATTGGGGAAATGAATACGAAAGCCTTCCTTCAAAATGGCAACAAATTGTTGCAGAGCATACGTTGAAACACGGAGCGCAACTTGTGATCGGCGCACACCCACATGTGATTCAACCGATGGAATGGCGTAAAGACAAAAATCAATTGATTGCTTATTCCCTTGGGAATTTTGTTTCCGGCCAACGAAAGCGATACACCGATGGTGGCGCGATGATCAGGATTGAACTGGAGAAGATTGCGGATGAAAAAAGCTCGGTAACAAAAATCGATACTGCTAATTATTTGCTTCAATGGGTTTATCGCGATAGCCAAAGAAATTATTTTGTATTGCCAGTATCAAGATTTGAAAACTCATCGGCTTCTATTATCAAAAGTGATGAGGCTCTTGCCTCCTTCAACACCTTTATAACGGACTCAAGGCAACTTCTGTCGAAGCATAATAAAGCTGTGGAAGAGTGGACAACAAGTTTGACTGAAACTCCAGTTATTTATGCTGTGAAGTTTGATGTGAAGCAAAAGAACAGCGAGCCAGATAAGCTGGCCACCCCTGTCCCTTATGAAGTTTTTACCCGCGAAAATACCATTGGGGATTTAATTTATTATTCTGGAATTTTTACGGATAAAGCTGAAGCGCAAAAATATCGAGCAAAGATTGTAACAATGGGTTACAGAAATGCGGAGGTCGTAACGCTTGAGAAATAACCGCCATTTATTTTTCTTCCGTAGATGATTCTGAATCCGGCTTCGTTTTAGTCAGGTATTTCCGGAGCGGGTGTCCCTCGCTTTCTCTCAGTTTGATAAGGTGACCGGTTGCGCTATTTCTATCGCGTTTATACATGTAAAATGTTTTATCAGTGTAGTATTTTATCAACTCCGGATTTCGGGCTTTGAGGTCAAGTGCATAAATGATCTGGTTTGAATGATGCTCATCGTTTCGGGGAAGATCCCGTTGCGGCATCGGTCTCAAAATTCCGGTCGATGAAGAAATAATAACAACGGCATTGTGAATGCCTGCTTTTTCCACTTGATGGTAAAGATCTTCTCTTTCTTGTATAACAAGGTATTCATGTCGCGAGATGATTGGGAATTTGACGAGGGCATACAGAAGTCCGGTAAATAAAAGCGCATAGGCCCACCGTAGCCTTTCCTGAAATGCTTTCGCGACGATGAAAATAATAACAAAGGGAATTGCTTCATAGTAAAACCGTGGTCCATATTGATTTCCACCGTGATGATAGTAGAAGAAATATCCTACTACCAGAAACATGAGCCAATAATCTTCAGGGTGAACAAGCCGCTCAGTTTTATTTTTAAGTTTTTTCCAGAGGAAAACCGGATACAAAATCAAACCTGCAGGTGATACCCATGCTATGAACATCATCACTCTTCTCAAGATAAATTGAAATCCTTTTCCGGGTGTGTGGCCGTTTACGAAGCCCATCGCTTCATCATTGTATGCCCACATGGTAACTGGCAATAAAGGATTTCCTGTTATTGAATAATTGTACCAAAGAAAATAGAGTAAAGGTGGCAATGTTCCGGCAGCGATCAGAATTAGTGGTGAGAGTGATTTTAATTTGAACCGGTGAAAGACATAAATAAAGAATGGCACAAACACCAAAACCGCGGTAAGATAGCGGGTGATGAATAACATACCGAAGAAGAATCCTGCTAGCAGTGCCTGATGAATTTTCTTTTCATCAAAATACCGGTAAGCGAAATAAATGAATAGCAAAAGCTCAAGCGCCGAGGCAGTGTGTGAAAAAAAAGAAGCCGAATTAAAGATGACACAGGACGAAAATCCAGTGATGATCGTTGACCAAAGTGCAACCCGCTTATTGTAAAATTGTTCGCAGAATAAATACAGAACAATAAGAGTTAAGGTGCCGAGCAATGGATTAATAATATACGAGGGTATGTGAACGAGATAAGCGATTGCAAGCATCAACGGCCACCCGGGAGGGAATCGCCCAATCGATTTACCATCGATCTGCGCTATGTGATTGAATTCAAAAAAATCTCCGAGTGGATGTGCATCGTTCCATAACTTTCCCTTGCTCAAATCTCCTGCTTCGTATATATAAACATATTCATCGGAAGAATTTGGAAACTTATCCAGAGTATATGCAGCCGTGTACCATGCAACGGCTAAAAAAATTATTGCCATTGCAGCAACTGTAACCTTCGGATTTTTTAAAAGCACGGACTCGGCCCGTGACATCACGTTGAAGACATCTGTCTTTTCAATAAAATAGACTGACACAACCGTAAAGACTGCCAGCATGACCAACTCCGTGTACAATAGATTTGTCAGATCAACCCAGTAAGCAAATGGTTTGTATTCCTGGCCTGGAAAAAGAAAATAGTAAATTTTGATAATGTTCGATTCGTATTGATGAATGATGAAGTAAGTGATGGTAAGAATCAACGCAAATATGATCGTTAACCGTAGAAGGTTGGATTGTTTCATTAGGCCGCGTTTTAATTTGGGCCATAAAAAGTTTTGCCTCGTCGATTTTTCGGTTTCGTTGCCAAAGATCAACAGACGATAATCCAAGTTGAATTGATGTATTTGTATTTATTCAGTGAGTGTGTTACTGCCCCTTGAGCTAAGGACAGTTCGCTCGTCCGTTTTTATTTGCTGTTGTTGGTGGAAAAAAAATACTCATGGAATTTGATCTAGCTTTATAGAATCAGATGAGACGACCGTAAATGATTACCAATCGCTGTCGATCAATTGATTTTCTGTGAGGGTGAAACTGTCTTTGAAACTGAGATGAAGTATATCCAGATTCATTAGTCTGGTTTTTCGAAATGAGGTCCTGTAGTCGTTTAAGGCGAACTCGCTCAGGGAGCCATCGATCGGATGTTCCTCGATCGTTGCTTTTCCTGATCCAGTTGAAGATTGAAGCGCTTGATATTCTATCCCAAACAAAATAACTCTGTATTTTTCTTCTTTAAAATTGATACGTACCGAGCTGCTCCAACGACCGGTTCTTATGACGTTGGACGTATTCATAAACTTCCCTCCATAGCGCTTGTAATCCGGGCGATAGTTTGCCAGCTCGGCAACAATATCTTCGCCTTCAATCTTAATTTGTTTAATCCAGACTTTGCGTTTTAAATGATTGAAAAGTCTTTGACGGACTTCCTCTGTAGATTTTTGGTGATGATAGACTTGCGCCCAAAGCACGTCACCATTTTCAATTACAAAAGATTGATAATTGACGATTCCTTCCTGGCCCAAAGCAGTGGCAAACATGAAACAGAGCGTGATCGTCCTGATCAAATTCATCTACGTCTTTTTCTTTTTGTGGGTGCTTTTTTTCCTCCGTTACCAGAATTGAATAACAACCCAATTGAAAACTCCAGGCCTGTAAAATCAACTTTCGCATCCTGATAATTAACCTCTGTCGTTTCAATGTTAGTTATACCTCCCGTGTAGGTTCCTGTTATCGGAAACTTCGCCTGACCGGCTAAATAATTTGTCTCAAGCGAAACTCCAACCTGACTGGTTACATAAATTGTCAATTCTGCTCCTGCATGATACCCGAACCCCGGATGATTTTTGAAAGAAAGATCTCCGTTTGCCACGGACCAACCATTGGCGTCACGAACAGCACGATCAAAATTTCCATAATTTATTTTTTGATCAAATCCGTAAAAGAAGAAACCACCACCTTTTATATCCAACTCTACATTTGTTCCCTGAAGCATGAACACAATCTCCGCCGGAACCAGGATCGTAAAATTGGGACCAATCAGTGGCGACTTCGTCTTCACTTCGAGATCTTTTAAATTCAAACCCGACATTCGGTATAATGAGGCGCCCGTTTCCAGCGCGATATATTTATTGAGATTCACACCCAATCCCCGAATAGAGAATGGGCTAATGGGTGTTGAAAAATATCCGTTCTTTGGAATGAAATAAGAAAACGATAATCCGAAATCCTGACACAAGGCCACGGAACTGATTGCGATAAGCGCTACTGTAATTTTGATCTTAATTTTCATTTTTCAAGTTGGAGCGTTTCTTAAAATATTTGATTTAGGTGCTTTCGGTCGTTTGCTATTGGTGATTATTTGCCGTTATAATCACTATAAATCATTTGCTGATAGGCCTTAGTCATGTCAAAATCGAGGTTGTTGGCGCCTTCTTTTTTCACAAACTCATTTGAAGTGTTGTCATGAACAATATACTTATCTTCTCCAACAAAGCCGTAGCCGTTGTTGTAGAAATAAAAAGAGAAAGATTTCGAATTTGGTGAAAGGAGATTCTTACTGAATAAGAAATCCGAAGATGGGGTGGCGAGTTGTCCGAGAAGGGTGTTAGCAATATCTGTTTGATTCCCAATGGTGTGAATAATTGTATCTTTTTTAACAGCTCCTCCAATCATCAATAGTGGAATGTGAAATCTTTCTTTCGAATTCAATGGTTTGTCACCTGGGTAACGATGCCCATGATCGGCAACAAAAATCACAATACTATTTTTCCACCAGTCTGTTTTTTTTGCACTCTCCACAAAAGCACCAATGGATTTATCCGTGTAATGACATGAATTCAAAAACATTGATTCCTCATCTTTGCCTTTAATAAATGGAGGATCAAGCGGCACATCAAAAGGTTCGTGACTGCTCAAGGATAGAATCACTTTAAAGAATGGCGCTTTCGCGGAATCACATTCACTTGCAGCACGATCAAAAACAATATGATCGTGAATTCCCCATTTGCTTTCTCCTTCCGAAACATCGAAGTCATCTATTGTTGTAAGGTGATCGAATTGAGAATTTGTGAGGTAAGAGCGAAAATTTCCGAAGTCCACATCTCCTCCATACACAAACGAAGTATTGTAGCCCATTGATTTGATGTGTCGATTCAAAAAGGGAAGGTGTTGCGCTTTCGCGGGATAATTCACAATTCCGATCTGGTTCTGTGCCGGGTATCCGCTAAGGATGTTGATTAGTCCTTTGTCCGTTCTATCGCCACTCGAATAAATATTGTCGAATAAAATTCCTTCGTTACAGTATCTATTAAGGTTTGGCGTAACGTTCGGCAAACCACCAAGGGGTTCGATTACGGACGCAGTAAAACTCTCCAAAATAAACAGGACGATATTCGGTTTCGGCTCTGTGAACACATGCACAGTTGTGTCGTCGTCAGGATAAAAAGTTTTAAAATATTTTGCGGTTAGATTCTTGTCGAAGAAATTTTCAGGGTAATCCAGTTGGCCGCTTTTCTGAACGGCATAGAGGAAATTCCAGACAACGTTAATGGCAGCATGGTTCGCGAAAGTTTTCGTTGTGTGAAAATAGACGAAACCTGTATTCATTGGCGCAACAGAAAAGCTTCCACGAATTGGTATGAAAAACAGACCGGTAATAATGAGTGCAATAACCAAGGATTTTTTTTGAGTAGCTGGCCGAAGAAGATGCAATCGTTTCGAGATTGTTTTTCGGTAGATGATAATAGCAGAAATTGCGAACACCAAAAGAATCACCAATAACTTGAATGCTGTCGTAACTTGTACACTTCCCATAGCTTCGGAACGCGCCTTTGCCAGGTATACGAAAGGACTGGTGTCAAGTCTGAATCCCCAGTGTCGGTAAAGTTCGAGATCGACAACAATAACAATCGAACAGAAAATTATCATCAAGTAGTTTACCCAATTTATCGCGATTCGGATTCCACTGGATTGTGTTACAAATGAGACAGTCAACAGGAGGGAGGTGAACATCAATACATATCCACTCATACTCATGTCCATAGGAAGTCCGTGACTAAAAACATGGAAGATTTCCGTTGTTGTAAGATCGGCCGTGTAATCGTAGTTGTAAATAAGAAATAACGCGCGCCCTATGACATGAAAGCCAATCCAGAAAAAAATGTAATGCAAAATCAGTTTGAGCCGTTGCCGCATCCCCGTAAATTTGACCGTAAAGATAATAGCTCACAGCAATCTGGAGATATTAAGTATCATTGAAGCACAAATGCCAAAACATGAGATCACATTTATTAACGCTCACATTAATTCTTATTGGTTTATCGGCTTGCACTGAAAGAAAACAACCGGCAGACATGGTGATACTTGGTGGAAAAATTTACACCTCAAATGACCAGAACGCGAGAGTGGAAGCAGTAGTTGTTAGAAACAACAAAATAGAATTCGCTGGGGTGGAAAATGAAGCGCGAACCTACCTGGGCGATGGCACTGAAGTAATAGACCTTCAAGGCAAAATCATGACTC
>CBQWHS010000187.1:0-7190 GCA_967728665.1 uncultured Chryseosolibacter sp.
AGAGCAGCCGAAAGTTGCTGATCCCAAGACGGTTTATAAAGGAAAAACAACGACAAGCTCTACCACTGATGGAACAGGGGAAGGCAAGCAGGGCACAGCAGGAAACCAGGGCGATGATGTTGCCAAAGAAGGAAACAAAGGCGTTGCCGGAGGAACAGAGGGCGCAAATGTTTATAAAGGTAAACCCGGAGGCGGTGGTGATGGCGGATTTGGTTTGCAAATGGCGGGATGGAGCTGGGATGAATTACCGAAGCAACCCAAGCTATCGGAGAACAATGTGCGCGGTAAAATCGTATTTGAGATAGAAGTAAATGAGGAAGGCGAAATTACTTCTATCAAAACGCTTGAAAATCAATTAAGCCCAACTGCAGAGCGTTTGTGCCGGCAGGAATTGGAGAAACATTCATTAGTGAAAACGTCAACAGGAAAAACTCCCGAACGCACCCGCGGAGTTGTAACGTTCAACCTGGATCTTAGATAGAAATCCAATATTGTATGGAAAAGCGATACATCGAATTCATTCAGGATGTACTGATCTCCATTCATGAGAATCTTCATGAGCTGAATGATCGCAAAAGTTTTGCCGATCCTGAGGAGCTTTCGCACATCGAGGGAAAGATAATGGCGTATCAGGAAATGATGGCAATTTTGCGCACTGGCGTGGACACTTTTAACTTACCGAAGGAAGAAATTGGTCTCTGACCTCGTTGTTTTCGCTTGTCAAATTTTAATTTTGACTTGAAATGAAAACTTTCACTGAATACCGAGAAGCCGTTGATTTTTTATACGACAACCTCCCGATTTTTCAACGGGTCGGTGCATCGGCATATAAGAAAGATATTACGAACACGATCCGGTTATGTGAATATCTTGGCAATCCTCAACACAAGTTCAAATCGATTCACGTAGCGGGTACAAATGGAAAGGGAAGCACCTCTCACATGCTTGCATCGATTTTGCAGGAAGCGGGCTACAAGACTGGTCTCTATACTTCTCCGCACCTGAAGGAATTTACCGAACGCATCCGGATCAACGGCGCGGAGGTCTCCAAAGATTTCGTGGTTGATTTCGTGAACAGAATTCAGGATGCGATAGATCTTATTCAACCATCATTTTTCGAGATAACTGTAGCCATGGCATTTGATTATTTCGCGACGCAAAAGATTGATGTCGCTGTAGTTGAAGTCGGCCTGGGTGGACGCCTGGACTCAACCAATGTAATTATGCCTGTCCTTTCTGTTATCACGAACATAGGATGGGATCACAAAGACATCCTGGGAGATACATTGAAAAAAATTGCGTTTGAAAAATCCGGAATAATTAAAAATAATATTCCTGTGGTAATAAGTGAACGCAATACAGAGGTAGCGGACGTTTTTATCTCAAAATCACAGGAGACTCGATCAGAGATTCATTTTGCGAGTGATGAATTTGAAGTCAGGGCCGCAGATGATCGTTGGAATGTCCTTAAGAACAAGAAATCCTACGCGAGTGTAAATGTGCCGCTGAAAGGGATTTATCAACAAAAGAATATTGCGGGTGTTCTAAAAGCAGTTGAACTTATTCGAAAGGATTTTTCAATCTCTGAACAACAGTTAATTAGGGGCCTGGAAAATGTTATTAACAACACGCATCTCAAAGGCCGGTGGCAGAAACTTTACGATCATCCACTTACCATTTGTGACACCGGGCACAACATTGATGGAATGCGCGAAGTAGTAAAGCAGATTAATACAATCGAATATAAAAAATTACATATTGTTTTAGGTGTCGTAAAAGACAAGGATATTTCGGAAGTTCTCAGTGTTTTGCCCAAGCGAGCGGACTACTATTTCTGCCAGGCAAAATTACCGAGAGCGCTGGACGCAAAAGAACTTGCTCTAAAAGCAGCAGCGTCCGGGTTACACGGAGTGGTAATTCCGGATGTAAATGAAGCCAAAAAGATGGCGTTAAAAACCGCTTCGCCGGCCGACTTCATTTTTATCGGAGGAAGTACTTTTGTAGTCGCTGAACTAGAAGAATTGTAAAAGCCTATACCTTGAAACGGAAGCAAGAGCGTTTTAAAATTATCGAAGAGCGCACCAATGTAATTGAACCTACAAAGGCAGCCTATTCAAATATCAAAGGGAACTGGCGTTCTGAATATTTCAATAATTCAAAACCAATCACATTGGAGCTGGCGTGCGGCAGTGGTGAATACACTGTAGGGCTCGCAAAATTATTTTCCGACCGCAACTATATCGGGGTTGATATCAAAGGCGAACGAATCTGGCGAGGAAGCACAAAGGCTGTTGAAAGCAACCTGGCGAATGTCGGATTTCTTCGAGCCCACATTCTCATGATTGACTCGTTCTTTCAAGCTGATGAGGTAAACGAAATCTGGATCACATTTCCTGATCCCCGACCAAAAAAACGAGACATCAAGCGCAGACTGACACACGATCGGTACCTGGATATGTACAAGCAAATACTGCAACCAGACGGATACGTGAGACTCAAAACGGATAACACCTTCCTGTATGAATACACAATGGAAAACATCAATATGAGAAACGATATTATCGACCTTCAATTCACCGATGATCTGTATAACTCCGCGTTACGAGGGGAGTGTTTCGATATTAAAACAAAATATGAGTTCACTTTTTCTGAACAAGGAGAGAGAATAAAATACCTGAGATTCAGATTTAAAAAATAGTAATAACCCCAAACTGTATGGAAGAGACGAATTACGACATTGAAGAGAAGTTTTTACAGGCGGACCAGTTGATTTCCGAAAGCAAATTAAGCGAAGCTGCAAAAATGCTTGAGGCTATCCTGGAAGAAGCTCCGGATTTTGGAAAAGCACACAATCACATGGGCTGGTTGTATGAAACCAAATTCAAAAACTTCGCTCGGGCCGAAGAGCACTACAGGCTCGCATTGAAGTTTTCTCCGGATTATACGGCAGCGTATTACAACTATTGCTATTTGCTTTCTTCATTACGCAAGTTCGATGAGCTGGAAAAAACACTGGAACATGCTATTCGCGTTTCAGGAATAAGCTATGCTACTGTGTACAATGAGTACGGCATGATGCGCGAAATGCAAGGCGAACTTGATGATGCAATTCATTACTTCAAACTTCATATTAAAAATTCGTTTGATGCGAAAAGCATTGAGACTGCAGCCGACTCAATTAAACGTTGCGAGCGAAAAAAAGAATTGCTAAAAAATAAGTAATCACTCTTCAAGTAGTTCGAGAATATCTGCCAACTCAGTATACTCTTTGAACCCCGGTCTTATCTCATGGGAGCCAGTCAGGGCAACACCGCTTATCGAGTGTGCCGAGATTGTCTCCCATAAATTTTCCTTCGAATGCGGACGCAGCAATAGAGGATGAGTTCTCTTAGCTGTTTTCATTCCCTCCAGGTCAACAATTACATAATGGATCTGCGTATAATTATTCAGCAACTCAACTTCCAGCGGCCCCGCAGAGACAAGACAGGGAAGTTTCAATTGAAAAATATTTTGCGAAAATTCCTTTGCGGATAATTCAAAAAGATCGGGAGCATATTCCGTAATGATTTGATCCAAGTCTATCGAAGGGCCAATCCCATATAGTTCGGCCACGACTTTCGGTCCGGATATCCAGCCTCTTATCTCATGAAATAACTTTGGTGATAAGTAGTTGGGCTGACCTTCAATAACAGAAAATCCAAGCATATCCACACCCATTCCAGAGCAATACCGGGCATCGCTTAGATTTGTTATATTCCCTACCTTTACTACCGTTTTTAGTGGCATGTTTATTCGTGAAATTAAAAATAACTTGAGTTCGCTAACGTTTAAATTTGTGCCGATTTACCAAAAAGCCGTTAATCCTTGAAGTTTTTCTATAGATTTTTGCCGATAGCCTTTCTTTTGCTCTGGTCGTGCCACTCGGAGGATTTCAGCCTGCCAGATGACGGCCGGGATTTCGTTCCTCTACAGAAGGGACTATACCAGCTTTACACAGTCGAGGAAACGATCTATTCTGAAGTGAACCCGGTTCAAAAATTAAATTATCAGATAAAAGTTCTGATCACGGATTCATTTCCAAACGCAGATGGAGGTTATACTTTCGTTCTGAAGCGAAGTAAACGGTCCTCCGATTCATCGCCATGGCAAAACGTTGATACCTGGTCGGCCCGAAGCACCAGCCAGGAACTCGTTATCAATGAAGAAAATGTTTCGTTCGTCAAACTTTCCTTTCCCGTTAAGAGAGATGCCGAGTGGAATGGTAATAGATTCAATACTTTAGGCAAAGACGATTATCAGCTGATCTCTTATGATGAAATGGCTACGTTTGGCGGAATAGATTTTGACAAGACTGCAACGGTGGTGGAGGAAGATAATGAAGATTTCATTTTCTTTCTGGATCAGCGAAAAAGTGTTTATGCGCGGAATGTTGGATTAGTGTATCGTGAAGTCACGCAATTGAGTTACTGTACGGATGACAATTGTCGCGGACAGCAAAAAGTGAAAAGTGGAACTATTTACAAACAACAAATAAGTGAATACGGCTTTCAATAAAAATCAGGTCATTTTTTCATTATGCCTGTTATTGGCCGGCAATGCTCTGTCGCAAAACCGATACATGGTCTTTTTCAAAGACAAAGCTGGAACGCAATATTCAATCACGGAACCGATCAAATTTATTTCTCAAAAGGCAATCGACAGGCGTGTGCGGGAAGATGTTCGAATCACGGAACAAGATTTCCCGGTGAACGCGAGTTACATCCAGCAAGTAAAAAGCACGGGTGCTGAAGTTTATTTTTCAACACGTTGGATGAATGGCGTGCTGGTGCAATGTCCTTCGTCATTAGTATCCAATATTCAAGCCCTTTCTTGCGTTGCGAAAGTGGAACTGGTGGCGCCACAAGCCAGGCTCATAAACCCTGGAAGAAGAAATTATGCCAACCGAAAAAATACTGTTTCACCCGGAACAGAAACATCGGCCCAGCTTGAAATGTTAGGAATAACAGAAATGCATAAAAATGAAATGTTGGGAGAGGGGATCACAATTGCTTTGTTTGATGGTGGATTTCCGGGTGTAAATACCGCTATTCCTTTTCAGGAGGTTTTACCGCGCATTAACCTGGATGTTTCAAAGGATTTCGTCACCAATAGTAAAAACGTTTTTCAGTTTGACGATCATGGCACGGCTGTGCTTTCCACCATTGCAGCATACTTACCCGATGCATTTACGGGCGGGGCCTTCAAAGCTTTTTTCCAATTGTACATCACAGAAGACGCGTCAACTGAGTTTCGAATAGAAGAATATAACTGGATGTTTGCCGCTGAGCGTGCTGATAGTGCTGGCGTTGACATCATCAGTTCATCATTGGGTTATTCAGATTTTGATTTGAGCAGTATGAATTATACCATCGGCCAGATGGATGGAAAAACTGCTGTGGTTTCCAAGGCGGCACAATGGGCTGTAGACCGGGGAATAATTGTAGTATGTAGTGCTGGCAACGAAGGTGAAAAAGCCTGGAGAATTATTACCGCGCCAGCAGATGCTGAAGGTGTTATCGCGGTTGCAAATGTTAATTCAAAAGGTATTCGAAGTGCATCAAGTTCGGTTGGGCCAAGTGCAGACGGTCGAATAAAACCTGATCTGGCCGCACTTGGAACAGGGGTGAAGATTGTGCGTCCCAACGGCGGCATCACAAGTTTATCTGGAACATCCCTGGCTGCTCCGCTGATCACGAGTCTGGTGGCCGGACTCGTTGAACGTTTTCCACAATATACCACCAAGCAGATTGTAAGTGCGATGAAGCACACTGCCTCGCAGGCAAAGAACCCCGACAACTTTCTGGGCTATGGAATCCCAAATTATTTAGCCGTGAAAAATTTCCTCGATCAGACTCCCCAAACAAACCCCATCGAAATTTTTCCAAATCCATCGTCTGATACAATTCAAATTCGCCCCTATGATCCTGACAAGATTTCGTCATGTGTGGTTCTGTTTGTGAGTGCACAGGGGCAAGAGATTCGAAGAGACGAAGTTGCTTTCGATTGGCTCAACCGGACTTACCAGGCGGATGTGTCTGCCTTTGCGGCTGGAATTTATTATGTGAAAGTTTCCATCAATAATCAGCGGTACATTTTCAAGGTCATTAAAAATTAGGACTATTTTTGCCGGCGTAACCTCATTAACTCCATGTCAAAAGCGCCAATTATTGCTCCCTCTATTCTCGCGGCAGACTTTGCAAATCTTGAACGCGATGTTAAAATGATCAACGACAGCGTTGGAGACTGGATCCATGTGGATATTATGGATGGAATGTTTGTTCCCAATATCTCCATGGGATTACCGATTGTTGAAGCAATTAATCGCCATGCACGTAAACCTTTGGATGTTCATCTGATGATCGTTCAGCCCGAACGATATGTTGAGGCATTTCGTAAGGCGGGAGCTGAATTGATCTCAGTTCATGTTGAAGCTTGTCCTCATTTGCATCGTAATCTTCAACAGCTCAAAGGCCTCGGCTGCAAAGCAGGTGTTGCCATCAATCCGCACACCTCCATTTCCGAATTGGAGAATGTGATCACTGATATCGACCTGATTTGCCTGATGTCTGTGAACCCTGGATTTGGAGGCCAAAAGTTCATTGAGAACACCTACCGGAAGGTTAATGCTTTGAAGGAGATGATTTCCGCATCCGGTTCATCTGCCTTAATTGAAATTGACGGAGGAGTAAATCAACAGAATGCGAAACTTTTACTCCAGGCTGGCGCTGATGTACTTGTTGCAGGCAACTTTGTTTTTAGCTCAACCAACCCAAAAGAGGTTATAAAAAGTTTGAAAGAGCTAGCCTGATCTGAGCGAAAAACGGCCTGATTTTTGAGTTTTCCTACGTAAATTACAGTGATGCTAAGAATCTGTACCTGCCTTCTAATTCTTTTACTGTGGGGATGTCAAACACGCCACGTAACGCGAATTGATCCTTCCAAAGAAATCGATCTGAGCGGACGATGGAATGATGTCGATTCGCGGAAGGTGACGGATCAGATGTTGTTCGATCTCTTCAACTCCTCTGGATTCCAAAATTACGCGAAAGAAAAAGGTCGCAAGCCAGCGATCATAGTCGGAACAATCGCCAACAAGACGTCTGAGCATATCGATGCGGAAAATTTTGTGAAGAAAATTGAGGTCGTTATTC
>CBQWHS010000188.1:0-7168 GCA_967728665.1 uncultured Chryseosolibacter sp.
CTACATGCTTATATACGAGATCGCATATCCTGTCAAAACCGGTCGGCCCCGTAATTAATTTTCAATGAACGACTTTCAATAAAAGGTGACAAATATAAGTTTAAAAAAGTTCATCGAAAACCGATGCCGTCAGGCACTCTTCAGCTCCTTCTCAATACTCATCTCAACGTTTGGTCCTCCATTGAACTGCTCTTGTTCCGTTGAACCTTTCAATGCCGCAGTGGAAGCAAGCCCACCGGTAACAGTTTCCTGTACTGCATCAAAATATCCCGTACCTACAAAAGCCTGATGACGAACCGCTTTAAAGCCCTTGTCGGTCAGTGAGAATTCACGCTCTTGCAACGTTGAGTATCCGAACATGCCATCTGCCTTGTAGGCTTGTGCAAGTTCAAACATGCTGGTATTCAGCGAATGAAATCCAGCAAGCGTAATAAACTGAAATTTGTACCCCAGTTCGGCCAGGGATTCGCGGAAGTTCAGCATCTGCGTCTTGTTTAGTTTCTTTGCCCAGTTGAATGAAGGCGAGCAATTGTATGCGAGCATCTTCTCCGGATACACGGATTTGATTGCATGAGCAAATTCCCGTGCTTGTCCAATGTCCGGGTTTGAAGTTTCGCACCACACGAGATCAGCATATGGTGCATACGATAGGCCGCGGGATATTGCCTGCTCAACTCCGTTTTTCACTTTGTAAAAACCTTCGTTTGTCCGATGGCCATAAATGAAAACTCGATCGCGCTCATCGATGTCGCTGGTGATCAGATTGGCCGCATCGGCATCTGTTCTGGCGATGATTACCATTGGCACATCCATTAGATCTGCAGCAAGTCGTGCAGCAATTAGCTTATCTATGGCTTCCCGGGTCGGAACAAGCACTTTTCCACCAAGGTGTCCACATTTTTTTGCAGAAGAGAGTTGATCTTCAAAATGCACAGCCGAAGCACCAGCCTCGATCATCATTTTCATTAATTCAAACGCATTGAGATTGCCTCCGAAGCCAGCTTCTGCATCAGCCACGATCGGAGCAAGCCAATAAATATTTTCTTCATTCGCAGTGAGTTCCTGGATCTGGTCTGCGCGAAGCAGTGAGTTGTTGATCTTGCGAACCACGTTAGGAACACTATCGATAGGATACAAACTTTGATCGGAGTACATCTGCCCTGCAAGATTTGCATCTGCTGCAACCTGCCAGCCGCTGAGATAGATTGCTTTAAGACCAGCTTGCACTTGCTGAATAGCCTGATTGCCCGTCAACGCACCGAGGGCCGCAACATAATTTTCATTTTTCAACAGCTCCCAGAATCGATTAGCGCCAAGACGTGCAAGGGAATGTTCAATCTTCACCGAGCCGGAAAGTTTGATCACTTCCTCAGCTGTATAAGGGCGTTGAATACCAGTCCACCTCTGATTTGTCTCCCAGTCCTTCACCAACCGATCGATCCGTTCTTGCCTGTTCATATTACTATTGACGTTTATTGATTGTTTACGATTTGATTTTATCAGAGATACTCATAAGCTTTTATGGTGAGGAAGCTTTCAAACTCTTTCTCAAGCACAAGGTCATCCAGAATTTCTCTGGCCTGGTCGATGCGCTTTAAATCGCGTGTTAACGATGAAGACTCATGCCTTGCATTTTCGTATTCCTCATTTGCAAAGTGTTGATACATATCTGCGTTAAGAATTCTTCCATCCTGGAGCTTAACATTGTTGTGAACCCATTGCCATAGTTGTGCTCGGGAAATTTCCGCGGTCGCTGCATCTTCCATAAGGTTGTGTAGCGCAGCGGCACCGATACCTCTTAACCATGACTCTATGTACAGCAGTGCGACATTGATATTCGACCTAACGCCTTTCTCAGTGATTATTTGAGGAATTGAATTTATGGCAAGCAGATCCTTTGAGGATACCGCAATATCTGCTCGTAAAATTTCTTTTTGGTGTGGTCTATCTCCAAACTTTGCATCAAATGCGTTTTGCGCAATGCTTACCAGTTTTGGATGTGCCACCCAAGTGCCATCATAACCTTGAGATACCTCACGCTCCTTATCTGCTGACACCTGTTCAAAAGCTTTTGCATTTACGACTTCATCTTTACTTGGGATAAATGCTGACATGCCTCCGATAGCGTGTGCGCCCCGTCGATGACATGTTTTTACAAGCAACTCTGCATATGCCTTCATGAAAGGAGCAGTCATCGTGACCTGGGAGCGATCTGGTAAAATGAAGCTCTTATGATTCTTCATTTTTTTAATGATACTGAAAATATAGTCCCACCGCCCGGCATTCAGCCCGGCAAGATGTTCGCGCAGTTCGTAAATGATCTCATCCATTTCGAATGCACCAAGTATCGTTTCAATAAGAACAGTGGCTTTGATGGTGCCACGAGGGAGCAATAGCTCTTCTTGCGAATGAATGAAGACGTCATTCCACAACCTGGCCTCAAGGTGACTTTCCATTTTTGGCAAATAGAAGAACGGACCTTTTCCTTCTGAAGCGAGATGCCTTCCGTTGTGAAAAATGAATAGTCCAAAATCAACAAGCGAGGCGGAAACAGGTTCGCCGTCAACGAGTATGTGCTTTTCAAGTAAATGCCATCCACGTGGACGCACGTTCAATACACTCACTTCTTCATTGAGTGCATACTTCTTCCCATCCGCGAGTTCAAAATCAATTTCTCTGCGAATAGCATCGTAAAGATTCAACTGGCCTTCGATAACATTCCTCCAGGTTGGCGAAGTAGAGTCTTCGAAGTCCGCCATAAATACTTTTGCACCTGAGTTTAATGCATTGATTATCATTTTACGGTCTGTAGGACCTGTGATTTCAACACGTCGATCTTGCAAGCAATCGGGAAGCGGACCGATTTTCCATTCTGAATTTCGAATAGATTCCGTGGCGGAGAGAAAATCCGGCAAAACTCCCTGATCTATAGCTTTCTGACGTTCATCTCTCGCTCGGAGAAGCTCATCACGGCGCTTATTGAATTCTTTATGGAGGCGAGCAATAAATTGCAAGGCACCCTGCGTAAGAATTCTGTTAAAGGAAGAATGAACCGGCGCTAAGACCTGTACTCTAACAGGTATTTCAGTAATTGTATTCATAGTGCAATCGATTGAAACGAATATTAGACCATATTTACCCGGTTGAGTTGCGAAACTTCGCCGGTACAAGTTTTTCGCTAATTCCTAAAAACTAGCGAAAGGAATAGAGCCGGTTAGCGATAGAATGGAAGCAGGATGCCATGAATAACCGCCAGAAATCAAAAATTAAGTTCGCTGAATGCAATGTTTAACCGCGTTTTCAAATCACAATTCAACTAAACGTTTCAGTCCAATGTTGAGGAAAAATGTCATCAATGATTCAAATGTCAGGCTGATTTTTGGAATAAAACTTCGCCAGCTTAGACAGGACAAGAGACTTTTATTAACAGACCTTTCGAAGCGGTCCGGGATCTCTGTCTCTTACCTGAACGAAATCGAAAAAGGAAAAAAATTTCCCAAAGCACACAAGGTTGCCGCGCTTGCCGATGCTCTTGGAGTCAGTTATGATTGGTTGACGTCACTCCAAATGAAACAAAGTCTTGCCCCTATATCCAAATTGCTTCAATCCAGAATACTCCATGAGTTGCCATTGGATGTTTTCGGAATCAACAGCGGCAAACTCCTTGAATTACTTTCTGCCGCACCTGTAAAACTTAACGCTCTTCTCAGCACCTTGATCGAGATCAGCCGCAACTATGGTTTACGCATCGAAGACTTCTATTACTCTGCCTTACGATCCTATCAAGAAATGCAAGAGAACTATTTTGAAGAAATTGAAATTGCCGTGGAAGAGTTCGCGCGGGTCAATGACATAGATCGTCACGAACCTGTTCCACTTGAAAAATTAAAAGCGGTCCTCACCTCACAGTACGGATTTCAGATAATCGAAGGTGGACTTTCATTGCAACCCGAATTGCAAAGCCTAAAGTCAATTCTTTTGCCGGGAAGACCATCACGACAGTTACTGAATGAAAATCTGACGGACAATCAGAAGACATTTATTATCGCAAGGGAGATCGGCTTCCAATACCTTAATATATATGAGCGTTCGAACACTAGTCCACCCGTACATGTGGATTCCTTCGAACAAGTTCTCAACAATTTCAACGGATCTTACTTTGCATGCGCTTTACTATTGAGCAAAGATCAGTTGATACAAAAGCTGCAGCGTCTCTTCGAAAATCGAAACTTTGATCCTGCAACACTCTTGTCTATAATCGACGAGTTCCGTGTGTCACCTGAAATTTTTGCACATCGCGTCACTAATGTACTTCCAAGATTTTTTGGAATTCAGGAATTATTTTTTCTTCGGATGAGCAACGAAAAGGGCACCGATGTTTTCGAATTGACAAAAGAAATGCACCTCTCCGGGTTACACGATCCGCATATGAATATGCGGCACGAACACTACTGCCGAAGGTGGATCGCCATAAATATCTTGAAAGATCTTAATAAGCAACTAGAGAAACCCGGCTACACTGCTCCACGCTGCAAAGCCCAGCGTTCAAAATACTTTGGTACTGACAAAGAATATTTGATTATAAGTTTTGCGAACCCATCGCAGTCGAATTCATTAGTTAATCACAGTGTTTCAATTGGCTTGTTGTTAACGGATTCCATGAAAAAGAAAGTGCGGTTCTGGAACGATCCGTCAATCCCCATCCGGATGGTGGGCGAAACCTGCGAACGATGCCCAGCCACCGATTGCACGGAGCGACAGACGGCTCCGGTTGAATACTTGCATAGCCAACGTATTGAGAATATGAAGTTTGCATTGCGGGCATTAGCGGAAGAATAGGGTCGGATTTTTTTTGAAAACTTTTTTTGTCACGCCACAGGTATGTTGAATCTATTTATCTTGCGCACAGAATGGAAAATTTTGTTGTCTCAGCAAGGAAATACAGGCCCACCGGGTTTGATGAAGTCGTTGGACAAGAACATATTACTACGACGCTCAAAAATGCTATTGACAACAATAAACTTGCGCAGGCACTTCTATTCTGTGGACCGCGCGGTGTAGGCAAAACAACTTGTGCCCGGATCGTTGCCCGCCTGATCAATGGTTTTGAAGAGAAGGCCGAAACGAATTCGCTTAATATTTTCGAACTAGATGCTGCATCAAACAACTCAGTTGAAGATATTCGAAATCTAATCGATCAGGTTCGTTATCCTCCTCAATTCGGAAAATTTAAAGTCTATATCATTGACGAGGTTCACATGCTTTCGAATGCAGCGTTCAATGCTTTTTTGAAAACGCTGGAGGAACCACCATCATACGCCATCTTTATCCTTGCCACCACCGAGAAACATAAAGTAATCCCAACGATTCTTTCTCGTTGCCAGATCTTTGATTTCAATAGAATTCAAATCAGCGACATAGCCAATCATCTTAAGAAAATTGCCAAGCACGAAAATATTCCTGCTGAAGATGAAGCGTTGCATTTGATTTCGCAAAAAGCCGATGGCGCTTTACGCGATGCCCTTTCGATTTTCGATTTAATGGTGACATACTCATCAGGAAAGGGCGTAACATTTAAAGACACATTATCCAACCTCCATATTCTCGACTACGATTATTATTTTAATGTAGTCGATGCACTGCTTTCAAAAAATCACACACAGCCGTTGCTTCTTTTTGATGAAGTCTTGAAAAAAGGATTTGACGGACATAATTTCATTGTTGGCTTAAGTGAGCACCTCAGAAACCTGCTTGTGTCTCAAGATGCGAGAACCGTGAACCTAATGGATGTTCCGGACAGTGTAAAGAAAAAGTATGTCGAGCAAGCACAAGTAGCGTCACCATCGTTGCTCCTCACTTGGCTGAACATTGGAAACCAATGTGACATCAATTATAAGAGCAGCAAAAATCAGCGACTATCGGCAGAACTCGCGCTGATGAAAATGGCGCACGTTGGCCATGTGATGAACATCCAGCAGAATGGTTCCTCTGTTTCTCCGGAAGCGCTAAAAAAAAAATTAGTGTAAACCCTGACTCACCTGAAATAAGCGAGTCCATCATGCCTGAACCTCCTCCTCAGGCCATCACACCTTCGGAAACAAAAACAGAATCCAAAGTTTCACCTGTTCCAATGGCAAGTGAACCTGCCAGTTTAAAACCTAAGACAACCAGCCCGACAAAAACATTAAAGCTCACCGACCTGCTCAAGACTGATCAGAAGGCAGAGCAAAAGGCAGCCGTAGCAGAGAAAGTTTTAAACGAAGAATTTACGCCAGAAGAATTAAACAAGGTTTGGAAGGAATTCGCCGAACAACGCAGAAAATTTCAAGCTGAATTTCAACTCCTTTCACAAGCATACGAACTGCGTAACAAAGAAATTATAGTCACCTTGCTAAGCCCGGTTCACGATACGATGTTGACTAATATCAAAGTCGAGCTTACAACATTTCTTCGCGAGCGATTAAAGAACGGCTCGATCCAGGTCACTGGCCAGTTAAGCACAAGCGATGACAAAAAAATGATTTACACCAACAAAGATAAATTCGAATTTCTCGCCGGGAAGAATCCAATCTTGAAAGAAATGAAAGATCGATTGGGATTGGATACGGATTTCTAGGGGACGTTGATTGTTATTTGTTAATGGTTGTGGCCTTACAAAGACAATCAAATATCGATTTGAATCACAAAAAAATATTTAAAATCATTCTGTATCAGGAACGAATAGTCCCCAACCATCGCCTTCTTTGGTTGTTCCGGTTTCAAATGAAGCAGTCCACTGTTTAAACAGTAATCGAAACGCTTCGATTTCATCGCGAAGGAGTTGCAAATATCGTGGGTCTTGTATCTGAAGATATTTTGCGGAAGATGTTTGAGCAAGCAAACTTCTCGCATGAATTTTAATGATAGTCGCGTTTTCCATTTTCAGAACGTAGTCGTCCATTGCTTCTGCTCCAGCAATTTTTGCAGGAATAATCATCGCATCTTCCATCATATGCTGGCGATGCATGGTCGCGAACTGGTCTTCTTTAAAAGTTTCGACAATTTGTTGTGTGAGGTCAAGGATCTCTAAGGCTTTTTTATAGATTGGTAAAGCCTCCAACTTACGGCGTTCAGCTTCAGGATCGTAACCGTCATCATCTTCCGCATCGTCATCATCTTCCCACATAAC
>CBQWHS010000189.1:0-7118 GCA_967728665.1 uncultured Chryseosolibacter sp.
TATTCCAATTCTTGAACTCGATGGATATGAAGCGGATGACATCATCGGGACAATCTCATCGCAGGCATGCAAGCAAGGCTTTGAAGTTTATATGATGACGCCAGACAAAGATTTCGGGCAGCTTGTCAACGATTGTGTTTTTCTTTACAAGCCTGCATACATGGGCAACGCTGTCGATGTGTTGGGGCCGAAAGAAGTTTGCGAGAAGTGGGACATCGAAAATCCTTTGCAAGTGATTGATATTTTGGGATTGCAAGGTGATACTTCCGATAACATACCAGGTGTGCCCGGCATCGGACCAAAAACTGCTGCAACACTCATCAAACAATATGGAAGTGTTGAAAATGCGGTGGCACACGCCAACGATCTGAAAGGAAAACAAAAGGAATTGATGTTGCAGTATGGCGAACAAGCAATTCTTTCAAAAAAACTTGCCACAATTATCCTGGACGTCCCTGTTACATTCGATGAAAAACAATTGAAATATTCCGGACCGATTATCGACAAGCTGAAACCAATTTTCGATGATCTTGAATTTAAAGGAATTGCGTCCCGCGCATTTGGAGAAAGTGGACCAAGTGCTCCTGTGCAGAAGGTTGCTGCCAATCCGCAGCTTTCCATGTTTGCTAAACCTTCGGCCACAATTGAAGTAGGCGCACCCAAACCGGCGAATAACGAATCCCTGAATTATTTCCAGGTAGATCTACCGGAACTCCGAGGGGAGCTCGCGGAAAAATTATGTCAGCAAACGGAAGTTGGAATTGAAACCATCACGGACGACGAAGCAAATTTCGACTTTCAATTAAAGGGCCTTGCATTTTCATGGAAGGAGAACGAAGCGCATTTTGTTCCCATTCGGGACAAAGACGAAGCTGAACAAGCTGCAAAGGAATTCAAATCATTTTTTGAAAGCGACAAAGTTTCCAAAGTAGGTCACAACCTGAAAGCTGCAATGCTTGCGCTGAAAAAATTTGACGTTGAAATTCGTGGCAACCTCTTCGACTTGATGTTGGCGCATTATCTTATTGAACCTGAAGCGTCTCATGCATTGCCTGTGCTTTGTTCTCAATATTTAAATATTGAAATGCTGGCAGATCCTGATTCGAAACAAAAAAACCAGGTGTGCGAAAGAGCGGACAGAATTTTTCAACTAAAAGTTCCTGTTGAAAAAGATTTGCAGCAACGCGGTCATGATAAATTAATGACGGACGTTGAAATGCCACTTGCTCAAGTGCTTGCCGGAATGGAATTCGAAGGCGTTAAAGTGGATGTCAAGGCCTTGAACAAAATGTCTGAAGACTTAAAGGTAGAAATCGAAAAAGTTCAGAAAAACATTTTCGAAATCGCAGGCGTGGAATTTAACATTGGCTCGCCTAAGCAACTTGGTGAAGTTTTGTTTGAGAAAATGAAACTGCTTGAGAAACCAAAAAAGACAAAGTCAGGACAATATGCTACGGGTGAAGATGTTTTGCAGGGGCTTTCGGTCGAACATGAAATTGCAAAACGCATTCTCGATTACCGCGAGTACGACAAGCTTCGTTCAACGTATGTCGATGCGCTTCCGCGGATGATCAGCCAGTATGATGGACGAATCCATACTGATTATCGTCAGGCTTGGGCAGTGACTGGTAGATTGAGTTCGAACAATCCAAACTTGCAGAACATCCCGATTCGCACGGAGAAAGGAAGGCAAATCAGAAAAGCATTCGTGGCCCGAAACGATGAATATTTATTTATGTCTGCAGATTATTCCCAGATTGAATTGCGCATCGCCGCATCGTTCGCGAAAGACGAAACGATGATTGAGGCTTTTAAAAATAAGCGTGACATCCATACGACAACCGCTGCAAAGGTTTTTAAAGTTGAAATCGATGCGGTGACACCTGATATGCGCAGAAAAGCGAAAGAAGTAAACTTCGGAATTCTCTATGGAAGTACTGCATTTGGCTTATCGCAAAATTTAGGAATCGCCAGATCCGAAGCGTCAGAAATCATTAAATCATATTTTCTGGAATTCTCTGCTATCAAGCGTTATATGGATGAGTCGATTAATAGAGCCCGCGAAAAAGAATTTGTCGAAACCATTCTCGGGCGCAGAAGATATTTGCGCGACATCAATTCACGCAACATGGCAACACGTGGATTTGCAGAACGAAATGCAATCAACGCGCCAATCCAGGGAAGCGCGGCTGACATTATTAAGATTGCGATGGTGAATATCCATCGGTGGTTAGAAAAGGAAAAATTGAAAACGAAAATGACGATGCAGGTTCATGATGAATTGGTGTTTGACGTTCACAAATCAGAGAAAGACATTGTGAAAGAAAATATTGCGAACCTGATGCGAAGTGCTGTGCAACTCGAAGTGCCAATGGAAGTTGAAGTGGGCGTTGCCGATAATTGGCTTGACGCGCATTAGACACCCGTTTTTTTTGAATTTACATACCTGTAATTTACAATCTTGTAAGTTGCATTCTAAGAGATAGTCAATGATAACAAAAGAGACCATTACAGCGGCACATTCAAGAATCAGATCATTCATTGAAAAGACTCCTGTACTAACCTCCGAGGCAATCAATGAAATAGCTGGATGGGAATTGTTTTTTAAGTGCGAGAACCTCCAAAAGATCGGTGCGTTCAAAGCCCGTGGTGCAATGAACGCAGCGTTGTCATTATCGCCTGAGGATTTAAAAAAAGGAATTGCAACACACTCCAGCGGAAACCATGCCCAGGCATTGGCAAGAGCTGCGAAGATCCTGAATACAAAGTCATATATCGTCATGCCGCGAACTTCTCCTGAAATAAAAAAGAGAGGCGTTCGTGAATTTGGAGGTGAGATTTTTGAATGTGAACCAACACTCGACGCGAGAGAGACAATGTTGAGGCAAGTGATTGAAAAAACTGGCGCGACAGAGATTCATCCGTTCAATAACTATGATGTGATCACGGGCCAGGCTACAGCTGCAAAAGAATTGTTCGAAGAAATTAGCGAGATAGATTTTATTGTTGCACCTGTTGGCGGGGGTGGATTGCTCAGCGGAACTGCGTTGGCAACAAAATATTTTTCTCCAAAAACAAAAGTGATTGCCGGAGAACCTGAGGGTGCAGATGATGCTGCCCGATCCATGCAAAGTGGAAAGATCGAAACGTCTCAGTCAAAAACTATTGCAGACGGATTGCTCACCTCACTCGGAGACAAAACTTTTCCGCTCATAAAAGAACTTGTGCAGGAAGTGATCACAGTTTCCGACAAAGAAATTGCTGACACGATGAGATTGGTTTGGGAGAGATTAAAAGTGATTGTCGAACCTTCAGGCGTTGTTCCGCTTGCGGCCGTATTGAAAGCAAAAGATAAATTTAAAGGCAAACGGGTTGGAATAATTTTTTCGGGTGGAAATGTTGATCTCGATCGTGCCTTTAAATTAATGTCAGGGCAGTTTTAGCTGGCCATCAAGTAGACGTGATTAAGATTTGAGTTTCGTACGCAGAAAATCCGCAGTATAACCCTTTCCCTTTTTCACCATTTCCTCCGGTGTTCCTTCGAAAAGTAAATTGCCACCTTTCTTTTCTCCTCCTTCTGGCCCGAGATCAATAATCCAATCCGCACATTTAATAATTTCGAGATTGTGTTCAATGACAATTACCGTGTGTCCTTCGTCAACAAGGGCATTAATGGCCTTCAATAATTTTGAAATGTCGTGGAAGTGCAATCCGGTTGTTGGTTCATCGAAAATAAAAAGAATGTTCCCTTCGGAATTATTTTTCCCTAAAAACGAAGCAAGCTTCACACGCTGTGCCTCGCCACCGCTCAATGAGTTGGAAGACTGTCCAAGTTTCACATACCCTAAACCAACGTCGTATAAAGGAAGAATTTTATCGTAAACCGATTTCTTGTCTTTAAAAAAAGTCAATGCATCCTCAACCGTTAAATCAAGAATGTCGGCGATATTTTTTTCGTTGTATTCAACTTCAAGAACTTCTTGTTTAAAACGTTTTCCATGGCAGCTTTCGCACTTCAAATAAATATCAGCCATGAATTGCATTTCAACGGTGATCTCACCTTCACCCTGGCAAGTTTCGCAACGACCACCTTCAACATTGAACGAAAAATGAGAAGGTTTATAACCGCGTTGCTTTGAGAGCGGTAAATCTGAGAACAGCTGACGAATAGTGTCATATGCTTTTACATAACTAATAGGATTGGAGCGTGAAGATTTTCCAATAGGATTTTGATCGACAAATTCCACTTGTGTGATTCTGGAAATATCGCCTTCTACCTTATCAAACTTGCCCGGTGATTCTGCCACACTTCCATTTGCGCGGCCAACGGCAGGATACAGAATTTTTTTAATCAGCGTTGATTTACCCGATCCGCTCACTCCTGTTACTACAGTTAAAGCACCAAGTGGAAATTTTACCGTCAGATTCTTAAGATTATTTTCCCTGGCACCCACAACCGTAATGGAGTCACTCCACTTTCTTCGCTGTGTCGGAACTGCGATGGATTCTCTTCCGGAGAGATAATCTGTTGTATGCGATTGAACTTTTCCGTTTATGTTTTTGATCGTTCCCTGGAAAACCAATTCTCCACCATGACTTCCTGCATCAGGACCGATATCGATAATCTGATCTGCAGCACGCATGATCTCTTCTTCGTGCTCCACAACGATTACAGTATTGCCCAAGTCGCGCAGCGATTTCAAAACCTCCACCATTCGCGCGGTGTCCTTTGGATGAAGACCGATGCTCGGCTCATCTAAGACGTACATTGATCCAACCAATGCACTTCCTAATGATGTAGCAAGCTTGATCCGTTGGTATTCTCCTCCGGAAAGTGTTGACGTAATTCGATTGAGCGTCAGGTAGCCTAATCCAACCTTTTCCATATATCCGAGGCGACTCTTAATTTCCGTAAGAATTCTTTCGGAAATTTTTTGTTCGTATGGCGGTAGTTTTAATTTTTCGAAAAAAACCAACGCGTCTTCAATCGGCATCAGCACGATGTCGGTTATTGACGTATTAACAATCTTGACGTATTGTGCATCTTTTCTCAACCTGGTTCCGCGGCAATCAGGACAATTTGTTCTCCCGCGGTATCGCGAAAGCATTACACGATATTGAATCTTGTAAGTCTTCGATTCAAGGTGTTTAAAAAATTCATGAATGCCTTCGAAAAATTCATTTCCAGACCACAGTAATTCTTTTTGCGCAGGAGTTAATTCATGGTAGGGACGATGGATCGGAAAATCGAACTTGATTCCATTCTTCAAAAGTGGTTTTGCCCACTCGCTCATTGCCTCACTTCTCCAGGGAGCAATGGCGCCTTCGTAAACTGAAAGTGTTTTATCAGGGATGACAAGGTCTTCATCGATTCCCAAAACTTTGCCAAAACCTTCACAAGTCTGGCAAGCCCCGTATGGATTATTAAAACTAAAAAAATTTACAGACGGCTCTGTAAACTTCATTCCGTCTAATTCGAATTTATCAGAGAAGTGGCGTATCGGCTGTCCTTCTACATAAATAATACAATCGCCTTCGCCTTCGAAGAATGCAGTTTGAACGGAGTCGGACAAACGGAAAGTTGTGTCTTCATCGTCTGCGTTTACGCTGGCGCGATCAATCAAAATTTGGATCTCACCTTCCAGTTTTGGAGCTTTTTTCTTTTTGCCTGCTTCTTCCGGTTGAATAAGTTCTTCGATGAATTTCATTTCGCCGTTCACGAGAATCCGCGCGAATCCTTTACTCAAAAGAAGATTTAGTTCGTCAACAATTTTCCTTCCTTTTTGAGAACGCAAGGGACATGCAACCATAACCCGGGTTCCCGCAGGAAATTTATTGATGCAATCAACGACATCAGCAACTGAATCTCTCCTTACTTCTTTACCGCTAACGGGCGAATAGGTTTTCCCAATTCTGGCAAATAGCAATTTCAGGTAATCGTAAATCTCCGTTGTCGTTCCAACCGTTGATCGTGGATTACGCGTATTAACCTTTTGCTCGATGGCAATTGCAGGCGAGACACCTTTTATATAATCAACATCCGGTTTCTCCATTCTCCCAAGGAACTGGCGAGCATAGGAACTTAGACTTTCAACATACATACGTTGACCTTCCGCGAAAAGCGTATCAAATGCAAGGGAAGATTTTCCAGAACCTGAGAGTCCGGTGATCACCACTAGTTTGTTTCGAGGAATCGCCACGCTGAGATTCTTGAGATTGTTAACCCGCGCGCGTTTTATGATGATATATTCCTTCGGATCGAGTTGGTCAATGTATGAATCGTTCTGAAAATCGGTCACGGTAGCAGGCACGTTAAAAGCGAGTATAAAAATATGGTGTTAATCAAAAATCAAAAAAGGGATTCGATTGGCACCAAACAAGAACACCACCCGTGTGGATGGTGTTCATTTTGTTGAAAATATTTCCCTGTAAATATTAACTGTCAAAATCCGGATCGTAGCTCGCTTCGCGACTTTTGCGTCCGCCACCTTCTTCATCATAATCATCATCAGCAGCATAACGATCAGAAGCACCAAAGTCATCGTCATCATCACCGCCGGCAGCCGCGGCAGCCGCCTCAGGTGCAACAGGGCCGCCATCATCAGCGAATTCGCGCTCTGGATTTGCCTCCACATCATATTCGCCATCGCTGTTTTTAGTAGCCGGCACTTTTATAAGATACGTCGCATCGTCTGTCTCGAGCGGAAAAACGAAAATCGGTTCCTTTTTTGCGTTCGTAATACGCGTAATACTACCCTCATATCCATTTGGATACTGATCCCTCAGCAATTCTTTCAAATCGTCCGATAGGTTTTCTAAACTTTTAATAACTCGTTTCTTGCTGACTGGCATATAAGATTCTTACAAAAAAATCATGCGACAAATACCACAAGAAATTGTTTAGAAGGCAAGAAATTTTGAAATTTTTTTTGCCGTTTCGAACAAACTTTATATCTTTTCAATCTCAAGTCTAAATCGTTAACCAAACCCGCACAATATAGAGTCAGAACTTTACGTTACTTAAATGTGAAGCAGAATGATTGACAAAGGATTCAGCGACAGCCACTTAGTGTCGCTCTATCAGAACGGTAACGAAGAAGCTTTCGAAGTGCTCTTAC